>CAMFKA010000120.1 GCA_945957185.1 uncultured Chlamydiaceae bacterium
GCCCATCATAGGGTTGGGGGTCCCCGGAACAAACACCGACATCAAGTGGTTTTCGCCTAAATTTGATCCTTCCGGAAGGTTTCTGCTGACTAAAAACCCGATGGAATAGGTGCCTTTTTTGGGGAAAGGGATCAACACCGCCTGCGAAAAAGAAGGCTTTTCCTGACTGAAAAGACTGTGCATCACATCTTGTGCAGCCTTGTAAACGCGATTTAAGATGGGAATGCGGTGGAAAACAACATCGGCCCATTTAAACAGATAGTGAAGCGCCAGCGTCTGGCACAAAAATCCCACAACAGAAATAAAAAGAAAAATAGCGATGACAGCGAAGATTTTTAGGGTTGTCCCGTTGATTGAAGAGGATTGAATCAATCCTGAAAACGGACTTGTCACCAAGTTTAAAAAGAAGTTGACGATCATAAATGTCAACGCAATCGGCAATAGAATGACAAGGCCGGTGATGAAATAGCGTTTCATGGTCCCTCCTAAAGCACTTCGGCCGAGTTGCCGGAAATCTGCGATTGATTTTGAAGCTTTTCAGCATCTTCGGGGGAGATGCGTGCAAAGGGGGATAAGATCACTCCGCAAGAAATGACGTATTTAAAGGCGTTCTCGACGCTCATATCGAGGTAGGTGAGCTGTTCTTGCGGGTACAAAATCAAGAAACCCGACGTCGGGTTCGGTGTTGTAGGCACGAAAACAGCGACCAGTTTTTTTTCGGGAGGGTTTTTCATGCCGGAGAAGTCATCGCGAGTCACCAACCCCACTGATAACGAGTCAGTAGACGGAAACGGAACAAGTACTACTTGCTTGAACGAACGGTTTTCGGTTGTAAAAATGGTTTTGATGACGTCTTGCGAGACTTTGTAAACGGAGCTGATAAACGGGATTTTGTGGAGGATTTTATCTCCCAATCCAATGAAGTAATTGATGAAAAACAGTCTACCCAAAAAGCCCAACAAGACTGTGAAGAAAAAGAGAGCCGCCAAGATGACAACCTGACTGACTAATGTTTGCAGCTGCTCGCCGGAAAGAAAAAGGAAGCCCGAGTGGAAAAAGTCAAAGTGGCTAAAAAGGGCGTTGACAACTCCACTAAAGGGTTCTGTCAGGAATTTGACAATGAAAATGAACACCGCGAGCGTCAAAGCCAAAGGCGCCAAGACCACTAGGCCGGTGATGAAATACTTTTTCATTTCTTTCTCCTTTTACCCTTTTTTGGAATGAACATTTTAGGTTTTGGGGGCTTTCTAGAAGGCTTTTGCTTCTTCGCTCTCGATGGCGGTTTCGGACTCTCTTTCTGCACCCGTGTGCACTTCTTCAAACTGTCCACAAAATGCCATTCGGCTTCTTGGACGATCAGATCAATCCGCTTTAACATCACCAAGATGCGGTCGCCTGCATGGAACGATTCGCCATTGCGGTCGCCTTCCAGCACTTGCTTCGCTTCCGAATAGATGTAGTAGTCATTTTTTAATGCGGAAACATGGATAAAACCTTCAATCATGTAGTCGAGAAGGTCGAAGCTAATCCCAAAAGGCTTGACTTTGGTAATAATCGCTTCGTACTGCCGGTTGCGATCGGCTTTGCTTTCGGCTTCTATCAATCGAAACTTCTTCAAAATCACGACACTCTGCTCAGCTTTCGCGCTCAAACGCTCTTTCTCCGAACAGCGTAAAGCAATTTCGTCCAGTCGTTTCTTGTCGTCGTTATCTCCAAAGAGAATGCGATGGACGACTAAGTCGACATAACGTCTGATAGGGCTTGTAAAGTGGCAGTAGTGAGTCAATCCAAGACCAAAGTGCCCGATATTGTCCGCAGAATAGATCGCTAAACGCATTTTACGGATAAAACTCGTAGCCAAGTACTGGCCATAAGGGGAGTCTCCCGCTTCGTCGAACATCTTCTGGATGTCTTGCGTCGAGGGGTTCTCCGGCAACTGAAAGCCAAACGCTGCTGCAAGAGAAGAGAAGTCTTTCATGCTCTCTTCTGCCGGTTCATCGTGGATTCTGTACGTGAGGTTCTTCCCTTTTTTAGCCAGGTGTGTTGCGACGAGTTCGTTCGCTTTTAACATAAATTCTTCCACCAGCTGGTGGGTCACATCGTACTCCACCAAATCAGTTCCGGTGGGATCACCGTTTTGATCGACGAGTAGCACTAATTCCGGCATGGAGAATTCAATACTTCCCCGCGCATACCGCTGCTTCTTCAGCAAGCCGCACAGCTCTACCATCAAGTGGAGGGTAGGGGAGTGCTTGCTTTTCTTTTTGCCGTCTAATATCTCTTTTGCCTGACGATAGGTGAATCGCTTTTGACTGCGGATCACCGAACGTGCAATGCGGTAGTTCACCATGTCGCCTTGCGGATTGAACTCCACCATCACGGATACGGTCAGACGATTCACTTTCTCTTTCAAGCTGCACAGGTTGTCGGAGAGGTCGGAAGGGATCATCGGTAGGCAGCGACCGGGGAAGTAGGTCGAATTGCAGCGGTGGTGCGCTTCTTCGTCAAGAGCGGTTCCGGGTTTCACGTAAAAGCTGACATCGGCGATGTGAACGCCCAGATGGTAGTGTCCGCGGGTGTCTTTTGTCAGGCTTAACGCGTCATCGAAGTCTTTGGCGGTATCCGGATCGATCGTGAAGATTTCCCACTCACGCAGATCTTCGCGGTTTCCGATTTCGTCGCGAGGGATTGTGGTTCCAAATTGAACTGCTTCTTCGATAGCATCGCGCGGAAAGGTGTCGTGCAGATCGAACTCTTCAATAGCGGCGTCGATATCGATGGAGGCATCAGAGATATTTCCAATGATGTGCGATAAGGCGCATGTGGTTTGCGACTCTTTCGAGCCCCACTGTTTCACTTCGGCAACAACGCGGTCGCCATACTTTAACGTAAGCTCTTCACTTGGTAGTACAATCACAGGATGCGACTTTCCAAGCAAGGGGACGTGTAGGTTAGCTTTACCATCAGGAGTGATGTGGAAAACAGTTCCTGCTAGGTGTGTGCGTCCTCTTTCGAGAATCGACACAATTTTCCCTTCGGGCCCTTTAGGGGAGTGGGGAGGAGGTCCAAGGACCACTTCGACCAAGTCTCCATCCACAGCATTCATCGTGAACTGCTTAGGAATAAACACTTCTTTAAATGGTAGGTTGGGGTCTTCCGGCTTCAAAAAGCCAAAACCTCTCGGATGGCTTCTTAAGATTCCTACGACGGAAGGGACTCCATCTCTCAGATGACTATACCGCCCGTGCTTCACTTCCAATACGCGTGTATCAACGAGTTCCGTTAACACTTCCCGCAGGATCGCTTCGTGGAACGGGGGGATTTGCAGCCTTTCGGCTAGCTCAGAATCTGTCAGAGGGGTAAAACTTTTTCCCGTAACGAACTGTTCAATGCTCTTGTATAAGTTTTGATACAGTTTTGTGTTTTTTGCGGACTTTATTGTCGGTTCTTTTTTCTTGATTTTTTTCATAGCTCTTTGTTATTGTCGTTGTTTAACATGTTATATCCACGCAATTTATTTGGGAAGAAATTAATGAGCTACGAACACAGACAAATCGAGTCGAAATGGCAGAAGTATTGGAAGGAAAACAAAACTTTTAAAGTGGAAGTGGACCGCTCCAAGCCAAAATATTACGTTTTAGATATGTTTCCATACCCTTCCGGCGCCGGACTACACGTCGGACATGTCGAAGGGTACACCGCCACCGACATCCTCGCTAGATACAAGCGCCAACGCGGTTATAACGTTCTCCACCCGATGGGTTGGGATAGCTTCGGTCTCGCCGCCGAACAATACGCCGTCCGCACCGGAACTCACCCGGCTCTGTCGACTAAAAAAAATATTGATAACTTCCGCCGACAACTCGAATCGCTCGGATTCAGCTACGATTGGGACCGCGAAGTCACCACCAGCAGCCCCGAATATTACAAATGGACGCAATGGCTTTTCACGAAACTGTACGAAAAAGGCCTCGCTTACGAAGCCGAAATGATGGTGAACTACTGCCCGGCACTCGGCACTGTCCTTGCCAACGAAGAAGTTGAAAACGGTAAAGCCAAAGAGGGCGGACACCTCATCGAACGGCGTCCCTTGCGTCAGTGGGTGTTGAAAATCACCGCCTACGCCGACCGCCTTTTGGAAGATTTAGCCTTGATCGATTGGCCGGAAAGTTTGAAGAAACTGCAAGCGAATTGGATCGGTAGAAGCGAAGGCGCTCTTGTTCATTTTGCTGTAGAAGGGATTGAAGAGAAAGTCACCGTCTTCACAACACGTGCAGACACGCTTTTTGGAGCGACCTACGTCGTTTTAGCTCCTGAACACCCTTTGGTTTCTAAAATCACGACCGCTAAACAGAAAGGCGCTGTCGAAGAGTACCAACTCGCCGCATCGCGAAAAAGCGACATGGACAGAACCGAACTTAATAAAGACAAAACCGGAGCCTTTACCGGCGCTTACGCGATCAATCCCGTCAATGGACAAAAAATTCCAATTTGGATCGCTGACTACGTCCTCGCCGGCTACGGCAGCGGTGCGGTGATGGCTGTTCCTGCTCACGACGAAAGGGACCACGAATTTGCGCTTACGTATCAATTGCCTATCGTCAAAGTGATTGAAGCCCCGGAAGACACGGCCTGCTGGACCGGAGACGGTATCTGCTTCAACAGTAAAAATTCCGAAATCTCTATCGATGGACTCAATGTCGATGAGGGTAAAAAGAAAATCACCGCTTGGCTTCAGGAAAAAGGAGCAGGGGAGTCCACAGTTACTTATAAGTTGCGCGATTGGCTGTTTTCCCGTCAAAGGTACTGGGGAGAGCCGTTCCCTATTCTTCATTTGGAAGATGGAACCAAACGCGTGCTAGGGCTTGATGAGCTTCCTCTTGTCCCCCCAGAAGTGCAAGATTACAAACCTTCCGGCGACGGGCAAAGCCCGCTAGCAAAGGTGCCGGAGTGGGTCGAAATCACCGATCCCAAAACCGGAAAAAAAGCACTACGCGAAACCAATACCATGCCGCAATGGGCGGGTTCCTGCTGGTACTACCTCCGCTTTACCGACCCTAAAAATTGCGAACAAGCTTGGAGCTCCGACGCCGAATCGTACTGGCTTCCTGTCGACCTGTACGTGGGTGGAGTGGAACACGCAGTGTTGCACTTGCTTTACGCGCGCTTCTGGCACAAAGTCTTTTACGATTGCGGTTTAGTCTCCACTTTGGAGCCGTTCCAATCGCTGCGCAACCAAGGGTTGATCGTGGCAAGGTCGTACCAAGTCGCATCAGGCGCGTACGTGGATCCGGAAGATGTTGTCGAAAAGAACGGAGTATTCACCCACAAGAAAACCGGAGAAGTGCTGCGCTCTCAAGTGGAAAAGATGTCTAAATCCAAGTTGAACGGCATCACCCCCGACGATATCATCGAAGAGTTTGGATCCGACTCGTTGCGATTGTACGAAATGTTCATGGGACCGTTAGAGAAAGAGAAAATCTGGAATACCGACGCCGTTAACGGCTGCAAGCGCTTTTTAAATCGCGTATTCGATCTTGTAGAGTCCGACAAATTGAGCGACGAATGCTCCGAAGACGCCTTCAAATTAGGCTACCGTATGGTACATGGCGTATGCCAAGATATCGAAGCGTTACAGTTCAACACCGCAATCGCAAAGATGATGGAATTTATGAACGACTTCACCAAACTCGACAAATACCCGAAAAAAGTCGTGCGGTGGCTTTCTCAGGCGCTTCAGCCTTTTGCTCCACACATCGCAGAAGAGATGTGGCAACGCTTAGGCGGAGAAGGGGAATTGTCTTATGCACCGTACCCGGAGATCATCCACAAATATTTAATCGATGATGTCACCACCTACGTCGTTCAAATCAATGGCAAGGTAAGAGGACGGTTTGAATTGCCCTTAAACCAAACGGAAGCGGTCATTTTAGAGGCGGCAAAGAACCATCCGCAGATTGTCAAGTCTTTAGGAACGGGTGAGATCGAACGGGTCATCTTTGTCCCGAATAAACTTTTGAATATAGTCGTTAAATCATAAAAAATTTGGAGAAAAGTTATGACAGCAATTTTTAGCTCGGTCTATGACAGACTTAAAAACTATTATACGGAAGCCGTATCGAAAGATTTATTGGAAAGAAGTGCGGTGGTCGCTAGGCTGTCTTCTCATACAGTAATACTAGGCCTCGCGGGTAAAACAGTCTCAATGGGATTAGTTGTGTGTTCTGTTGCTATCGCTGTGTTGTTTACTCCATTCGTAAGCACCGCCGGATTCATTGGAGTGGCGTTCAAAGTGTGGTTTTTTGGAAACCTTGCTCGTGTGTCCGAAAATTTAATTCAATTGGGATGTAATCCTGGCCAGGTGATTGGTGGTGTGACAATTCCGATGACGAACACAGAACTTGTTGGTCAATTATTCCGCAACAGCAACAACATTAAAACCGCGTTGAAAGCAAACACCGCGTATTTCGATTTGGGAATTGAATTTTGTGTGGACTCCGCGTTGTTTGCCGCGAGTTACCGAGCAAGTTAAAGCTCTCACCAGATGCGGGGTAGTAATTTCACCCCTGCCCGTGCCCCTGCCCCAATGTCGTCAACATAAGCATTTATGTCGACCTTTCAGGCCTCTGATGTTTTTTCTGAATCTGACCCAGGCCTCCGCTGCGCTGCGACCTGGGCTGTAA
>CAMFKA010000121.1 GCA_945957185.1 uncultured Chlamydiaceae bacterium
CTTGTAGGATAAATCGATGCAGAGTTTTTTTGGAGTGCTGCGACTTGTCGCAGCTTTCACTTCGCGCGACTTGTCGCGCGTTTTAAGTCATTTACACTCAAGGCGAAAACGCATCGACAAGTCGATGCAAAGGAAAGCTGCGACAAGTCGCAGCACTCCAAATTTATTCGTTTATCGACTTATCCTACAAGACCGCAAGATAACGCGTTATCTTGTTATTGTGTTCTCTCAAACAACTCTACAACCAGTTTTTGCACATCAACCATTGTGGGCCTCTGCAGGTACGGCGCTTCCACGATCCCCCTGGCAATAGCCATCAACCCGTTTTCGAATGGAGAATCAAATTCCTCGAATCGATAACTAGAAATGTCGTTCCAATTGTATTTGGAGGGGGTCTCGCACGTCAAAATCGTGATCAAACAAATTGCTAAGCTATAGACATCGTATCTAACTGCCAATTGTTTTAATAAACGAGGATACACGGTCTTCTCAACGATACTTCTCGTTGAAAATTCATGTCCTAAAACCGTCACACGACGTTCTTTTTCGATTTTTTCAAGCAAATTTAAATAGCTCTTTCGACAATAGTAAGTAAACATCTCCGCTTCAGATAAGCCCTCGATCGTTTTACAGTACTGAATGACCTCCGGAGGGCAAAATGCTGCGGCGCCTGCTAAAATATCCCTTGGTATAGGTTTATCAAAATCGATGGCGCAGTCGAAGTCAGTTATCCCTACTTTTCCGTCGGTATTAAAGAGGATGTTGTTTATTTTTAAATCCAAATGAACAACATTTTTCTCGTGCATTAAAGCAACAGCGTCGACGAGATTTTTGATAATCTGCTTTTTAAGATCTTGTCTCGCACTATCTGTTAGCAGTAACAAATTTTCGTAAAATAGATGCATCAAATTGCACGAAAACCGCTCTAAAATCAACCTTCGTGATCCCGTAGAAGGACAAACGTTTTGCACTTTTGAGGAAATGCATAACGGAAATCCGGGAAGTCCCGACAATTTCTCGTGGATCGGTTCACATTTTTGGATAGCATTATCAAAATCTCGAATTCCCTTTTTCTTTTTACTGACGGGGGAGGCAACGACGTAGGATAAGTTGGAATCAATACTGAGTGCGATTTTAAAAAGTTTGACACGTCCTTTTCCTGCGATTGTATTCGATTGGAGATATACAGAGCCGTCCACTAATACAAAAATCGAATACGGCAGTTTGTCGTACCACCTTTTTGAGAGTCTTACCGCTCCATCACCATAAGCTACAAATTCCCGTAAACCTTCTAATGCCGAAGCAATAGCTTTTAAAACAGCTTGTTGGGCTTGTTCCTTTTGCTCTCGGTCAGTAAATGAAAATTTAGAAAGCGCCTCTTTGTCAAGAGGCGTTAAGCGATACCCAAGAGAGGTACGAAGGCAACCGGAAAGGTAGGTGGTTCTCTGCGGAGAACCCACTAACGATATCCTGGACGAAGATGTAGCAGACATAATGTCTCACTTGATATGTTGGCTAATTAACTTAGTCATCTTAAACATATCAACCGGTTCTTTGGAACCAAAAACTTTAGAAAGAGAATCATCAGGTTTGATAATTCGCTTATTGTCTTGATCTTGAAGATTATGCGCACGTATGTACTCCCAAATTTTCTTGGTCACTTCGGTGCGGCTCATTTCAGATGCCCCAACGATATGAGCTAATTCAGGAGTCAATTGACTTGCAGGCATTTTTGAAGCTGCACGCGGCTTTTTCTCTGCCGGAGCTTTTGCTTTTTTGGTAGCAGTCTTTTTGGTCGTTGTCTTCTTAGCAGCGGTTTTCTTTGCAGTGGCGCCTTTCTTTTTCGGAACATACGCTGTGCGTGGATGGTCCGGATACTTCGATTCCAGCTGCTCTAAAGCGTTGACTATCACATCGCACTCAGGATAAGTAGAGCAGGAATAAAAGATTTTTCCAAAGCGCGAACGACGGGCAACCATATGTCCCGGGCAGTCGATAGCAGGGCATGTGGGCATATCTTCCGGTGCTGTAATGACTTCCCCTTTTTTAGGGATATTGACGATCCCTTTGCATTCAGGATACGTTGTACAGCCTAAGAAGGGACCAAATTTCCCGTGGCGCAGCTTCATCTCTTTGCCGCATTTGGGGCACTTTTGCTCCCAATCGAAATCTTCGGCGTAGTCGTCCTTATTGAAAGAGAGTTCCTCGATCTGTGCGGAGTAATTACAATCGGGATAGCGGGAGCATCCGTAAAAATATTTCGATTTAAACCAGATTTTTTGCAATTTGGAACCACAAGTGGGGCAATCAAGATCTGTCATCACTTTTGGAATGAATGCACTTTTCTCTGCGGTTTCCAAAACGGGAGCAAACTCTCCCCAAAAGTCTTTCAGCAGCCGTTTCCAATCTTTTTTGTCTTCGGCGATAAGCTCCAAATCATCTTCCATGGCAGCGGTAAACCCGATATTCATGATCTGCTGGAAGTTGCTTTCCAAAAATTCGGCAATCACTCGACCAAGTTCCGTTGGCTTCAAGCGTCCGCTTTCTTTAATGGTGTAGTCGCGGCTCTGAATTTTGTTCATGATGGCAGCATAGGTAGACGGACGACCGATTCCTGATTTCTCCAATTCTTTCACGAGCGATGCTTCGCTGAAGCGTGGAGGAGGTCTTGTAAACGCTTGTTCCGAGATCCACTCTTGCAGAAGCAGTTCCATCCCTTCGCTTAAGGGAGGTAAAATTTTGCTTTCTTCATCTTTATCTTCGTCGTCCACTTTCTCTTCATAAGCGGCGAGATATCCGGAAAACTTCAAAGTCGATCCAGTCGCACGCAGAATTACCTGCTTGCCGGCTTTAATGTCAGCAGAAACGGTGTCGTAGATAGCAGGAACCATCTGCGAAGCAATAAAGCGACGCCAGATCAATTTGTACAGCAAGAATTGCTCGCGAGAGAGGTACTTTTCCACTTTTTCCGGCGGCATATTCATATCGGAAGGGCGGATGGCTTCGTGAGCGTCTTGCGCAGCTTTTTGCGTTGCGTACTGCTTCCCTTGTTCGGGTAGAAACTCCTGACCATAGGTATTTAAAATGAATGCGCGCGCTTCCTGAATAGCTTCCGGTGCAACGCGAACGGAGTCGGTACGCATGTAGGTGATCAACCCTTCTGCGCCGTCATTCCCTAAATCAATCCCTTCGTACAAACTTTGCGCGATTTGCATGGTGCGGGACGAGGAGAATCCATGGTGGCGGCTCGCTTCCTGCTGGAGAGTAGAAGTGATGAATGGAGGGACGGGATTCCTTTTCTTCTCTTTGCGCTCGACATTCTGTACTGTAAAAGGTCCTGCTTTCATTAATGAAAGCACTTTTTCTGCAGTTTGATGGTCGGGGATGAGCATGAGATCTTTCCCTTCGACGGCTTCTTTTTCAAATCGTTTTCCGTCGACGGTGTACAGAGAGGCTTTAAAGATTTTATCTTCTTCCGGCGTCTTAAAGAGAGCGCCCAAATTCCAATATTCTACAGGCTTAAACGCTTCGATCTCTTTTTCGCGATCGACGACAAGTTTAAGCGCCACAGATTGTACTCGACCTGCCGATACAGAAGCGTCTTTTCCTCTTTGGATTCTACGATTTAGAATAGGGGAGATCTTGTATCCAACCATACGGTCAAGCATGCGGCGAGTCTGCTGCGCATTCACGAGAGAAGTGTCGATTTTTCTGGGGGATTGCAACGCTTTCTGAACAGCATCTTTCGTAATCGAATTGAACGACACCCTTTTTACATTTGTGTTTTCCGGTAGAAGTTCCATGATGTGCCACGCAATCGCCTCTCCCTCGCGGTCAGGGTCGGGTGCGAGATACACGGTGTCACAGTCTTTCGCTTCTTTTCTCAGTCTCTTAATCACCTCTTCCTTGTCCGCCATCACCGCATATTTCGGTTCAAAATCGTTCTCGAGATCGATGCCAAATTCACGCTCGGGGAGATCTCTTACGTGTCCCAGGGAGGAGTCAAAGAGATAGTCATCGCCCAAGAACTTCTTCAGCGTTTTAATTTTTGTCGGAGACTCTACAATAATCAGTGATTTTTTCTTCATATGAATACCTTACATATTACAATGTCGAGACATGAATATTCTTCTTATAAATTTTGCCAGGAAACTCCTTCACGGCTTTTTTTAATACCAATCCCATTAGCAGGACATTAAGCCTAGAAGCGGATAGCTTAGTGATCTGTGAAATTGTTTCCAGCTGAACCTCAATCGATGGAAGCTGCTTCATTAGCTCTAATTCTTCCGGGTCGAGCGCGATCGCCGTGGGAGGTTTCGAGGTCTTCAAATTTAATGCTATCAGTGAATCGAATTGATTAGCAACATCAACCGCACTTTCAACCAGCCGAGCCTTCCCCTCTTTGATCCACTGGTGATTCCCTCGGAATCCCTCCATATCGACGCGCCCGGGGAGGGCAAACAACTTTTTCCCCTGCTGCTCCGCAATTCGCATTGTGAGGACAGCGCCGCTCTGTTCAGGAGCTTCGATTAATAAAACTCCTAAACTTAAAGCACTTACAATTCTATTACGTTGGGGGAAATTTTGTCTATCAGGAGATGTCGCCATTGGAAATTCCGAGATGACAGCGCCATGTTGGACGATTTGATTCGCCAAATTTCGATTCTCTTTCGGGTAAAGATCGGCGAGTCCGGAGCCGAGGACGGCGATAGTTCTCCCTTCTTTTAAGGCCCCTTGGTGCGCGCAAGTGTCGATCCCCCTAGCCAAACCACTCACAATAGTAAAATTTTGTTTTGCGAGCTCTGCCGAAAATTTTTCCGCCATCTCTCTTCCATAGATCGAGCAGTTGCGAGTGCCAATAACTGCAATTGCGTTTTGGTCGGCAGGCAAAAGAGATCCACACACATAAAGAACAATGGGGTGGTCGTGCAAAGCGAGAAGGGAAGCGGGGTAATCTTTCGCTGTAAAAGGGATGACCCTGGCGTTGAAGCGGTCGATAAGTTCAAAATTTTTTTCGATGTGCGGATGACGCTTTTCCCAGTGGTCGGCAACGCGTTTCCCAAAAAGAGCTTCGATTTCAGTCGGGGAGGCCTCGAGAGCTGCCGCTGCGGAACCAAAATGTGCGAGAGCACTTTTGACGCGGACGGGACCCATATAAGGAATGGAACTTAGAATGATGAGTGCGTTTGTGTCGTTCATAAAATTTTCCCATAAAAAAAAGCGGTATTTTCGAAAAAATACCGCTCAAGAACGTTATTCCTCTTTTCTACTAAAAGGAAACTGTAATTCTCCCGCTAATAGAGACCATCGTGTTAGCGATCTCGTCGAGAGAACTGTTAATCCAATTATGCCTGCTGACGATTAAATTGAGCTCTGGGAGAAGGTCTACTGCCTCCTCCTCTTTTAAATCGTCATAGGCAAGTGAGCTATTTTTCGGACTCACAGTAATTCTCCACCTACCTCGAAGGGTAGTTCTGGGCTTACGCCCAACAAATTTTCAATCTTGCCACCGCTTTCGCAATAGCAAGCTCCAGTTTAATGACTATTTCTTCAAAATTGTTCCCAAGGCTGTGGCTTCGAGCATTTTTGTAACCGACTCATGTCACCTCCCTTTTTGCTCTATCGTTCCACGATTTCGGGAATTTATAGGTCTACATTACTCTGTAACATACAGTAATAATTTAGACAAACTTTTTCATTTAGCTTCCATTCTCGAATCGATATAATTCGATAATGAAAGTGCGCCTTGACCATAATAATTTTGTATAACAAAGTAAATTTTCGGATCTAAGGTCTTTATTTCCGGCGCTATTCCTATTGAACCGGCATAACGCTTCCACTCTTTCCAAGCTGCTAATTCCTCTTCCCGATTGCCGAGCTGCTGTTGAAGAAGTCCGATACGCACCAGATTGAGAGCATTGAGGAGGTCGTTATCTTTGACGTGTTCTTTTAGTACTAAGGCAGCAGCTAAAGCTTCTTGATATTGTTGCTGCTCAATCAGCAATGATGTCGTTGCAAAATGCAAATAGTGAGAGAGTTGGTCGTTAGAAACGCGTTTAATGGTTTCATTTGCAAGCGGAATCGCTTGGTTGACAAAGCCTTGTTCTAGAAGAGCTTGGGCTAAATTCCCTTGGTAATTGGCATTGAATTCGGGATGTTTCGCTAAAATTTGTCGAAGATCTTCGACCGCGGCTTGCTTTTTTTCCGGATCGGATAACGTTTGGATCTGCGCGTAGCGGTTGGCTGCATTGAGGTAATCCTCTTCGAAATTGGCAGCCTCGTGAGAGCTGAAGCGGTAAGCCGCAAACAGGATGGCAACCAACGCGACGGTGACATAAAGCACGATCGAACCGTACTTGGAGACCAGCGAGAGGAAACCCTCCTCATCGAGGTAGTTGTGAGCGTCAAAATGTGCTGAAGAAGGATCTTTTTTCATAGAATCAACCAATAAAATGTTGAAAAAACAGGTTCCCGGAAAAGGAATTGTGCCACTTTCAAAAAAAAATGTAAAGCATTTATGTCGACCTTTCAGGCCTCTGGACTAATTTTATACTCATACCCAGGCCTTCGCTTCGCTGCAACCTGGGCGAGTGTGGCTACTTTTTGTTGGAATGAGACGGGTTGCTATGCCGCGGATGCGGCT
>CAMFKA010000122.1 GCA_945957185.1 uncultured Chlamydiaceae bacterium
CGAGATAGGCTCCGGTCTCGTGGGCTCGGAGATGTGTATAAGAGACAGTAGTCATCCTCCCCATCACCGAAATCACACATCGCTACAAATTGCGGCGCCAAAAGCAAAGAAGCACCTACCAGTCTGCTCCCGTCGAAGGTTTTGAACTCATCCCCGGAGAACTCGTCGTCCACCTCAATCACGGAATTGGTAAATTTTTAGGGATCGACAAAAAACCGAACCACAACGGTGTGTTGTGCGAATTTTTTAAAGTGGAATACGCAGAAGGTGCGACTCTGTTTGTACCGATGAATCAGTCGTACTTGATCAGCAAATACATCGGTTCCGCGGAAGAGATCCCTAGAATCCACGCATTAGGAAGCAAACGATGGAAGCTAACCAAGGAAAAAACCGAGCAAGCGATCATCGGCTATGCTGCCGATCTGTTGGAGATGTACGCTAAAAGGGAAATAAAGGGCGGTTTCCACTATCCTGACGATTCCCAAGACGTCGTCGACTTTGAAGAAGAATTTCCATTTGTTGAAACAGAAGACCAACTCAACGCAGTAACCGATATTAAACGAGATTTATGCTCTGCTCAAGCGATGGACCGTCTCGTCTGCGGAGATGTTGGCTACGGAAAAACAGAGGTCGCTATGCGAGCGGCCTTCAAAGCTGTTGCTGACGGAAAAAAACAGGTAGCCATCCTCGTCCCTACCACAGTCTTGGCTATGCAGCATTTTGACAACTTTAGAGAGCGTTTCCAACATTTTCCCATCAATATCGAGGCTCTCTCGCGGTTTCGCTCTGCAAAAGAGACAAAAAATGCTCTTAATGGCCTTGCAGCAGGTAGCGTCGACATCATCATCGGCACACATAGACTTGTGAGCGATGATGTGATCTTTAAAGATTTGGGTCTTGTCATCATCGACGAAGAACAACGATTCGGCGTCAAAGCGAAAGAGCATTTAAAAAAGATTAAAGTCGGTGTGGATACCCTCACACTATCCGCCACGCCGATCCCCAGGACGCTGTATATGTCGTTGATTGGCGCAAGAGATATGTCCGTGATCAGCACCCCTCCGCAAGACCGAATCCCTATCTCAAAACAGATTGTCGAACCCAACGAAAAAGTTTTGAAGAACGCTTTATTACGTGAGCTTGCAAGGGACGGACAGGCGTATGTGATTCATAACCGCGTTGAAACTATCTACGACCGCGCAGGGCAGATCCAAAAGCTAGTCCCCCAAGCGCGCATTGTCGTGGTTCACGGGCAACTCCATTCTGATGAAATTGATATGGCTTTTCACAGGTTCCGCAGCGGCGATGCCGATATTTTAGTGGCCACCACCATTGTTGAAAGCGGAATCGATATCCCCAATGCCAATACGATCATCATCGAGCGTGCAGACACTTTTGGAATCGCAGATCTCTATCAGCTGATGGGCCGCGTCGGTCGGTGGAATCGTCGCGCCTACGCCTACTTTGTTGTCCCTCGAGTCAACTCCCTCTCCGAAATCTCCAGGAAAAGATTGAACGCGCTAGCCGAATCGACAGGCTACGGCGGAGGGATGAAAGTGGCAATGCGTGATTTAGAAATCCGCGGCGCAGGAAATATGCTTGGGCTCGAACAATCGGGGCATGTCTCTTCGATCGGCTTTCATCTCTACTGTAAACTCCTCAAAAGAACAATCAAGATGCTGCAAGGCAAAATTCCTAGCACCCTTACCGATGTTAAAATCGAGTCTTCTGCCGACGCACGAATTCCGGAAGAGTATATCAACGAAACCAACCAGCGAATCGAAATCTACCAACGTCTTGGAGAAGCAGTTGAAAATAGCGAAGTGGAAGACATCTTTCAGGAGCTTATCGACCGCTACGGCAAGTTTCCCGAGCAAGTTCAATGGCTTTATCATCTCACCAAAATCCGTATCGCTGCCTCTAAGAAGGGCTGCACCCTTCTCAAGTGGGATAAACACACCCTCACCATCGAACGGCAATCCGGTAAGGATGCCTACTCGAAGAAGGTGCTGTTCACTTCCCCGAAAGATCCTGCAGAATTCGAGAGAAAAACCTTGGAGATTCTCGCTTCCACCCAATTTAATAGATAAAAAATGGTAAAAACGTGTATCCATAGTAGGTATGAATACAGATACCTATGAAGATTCTATCCCCACGATCTCATTTTTAGATCAAGAGGGCAATTTATCCCCAGACTGCTTGCGCGTCCCCTCCGACGATATTTTATTAAAAGGCTACAAAACGATGTTGCTGGCGCGACATATCGATGAGAGAATGCTGACGCTCCAAAGACAGGGGGCTATCTCGTTTTCTCTCAGCGCTTTAGGAGAAGAAGCTTGCGCCATTGCTAGCGCTGCGGCTCTCGAAGCAGGAGATTGGCTCTACCCTCAGTACCGAGAGATGGGTGTCATGTTCTGGCGCGGAGCTACCCCAGAAGAAGTGATCCACCAGATGTTTGGAAATGCAAAAGACCTGACCAAGGGACGTCAGATGCCGAATCACTTTGGTTCTCGCGCATTGAACGTTGTGCATGTCTCTTCGCCAATCGGAACAAAAATCCCTCACGCTGCCGGCTGCGCTTATGCGATGAAGCTGCAAAATGATCCCCATGTTGCTGTTGCCTATTTTGGAGAGGGGGCAACTTCCGAAGGCGACTTCCATGTCGGACTGAATTTTGCTGCTGTGCGTAAGTCTCCGGCGATTTTTTTCTGCCGTAACAATGGATACGCAATTTCCACTCCCGCATCGAGACAGTTTGCTTCTCATGGAATCGCTCCAAAAGGGGTCGGATATGGCGTTGTGACTTATAAAGTAGATGGCAACGATTTCATCGCTGTGTACTCTGTGATGGCGAAAGCGCGTAGACTGTGCCTTGAAGGCTCAGGGCCAATTTTGATTGAAGCGATCACGTATCGAAAAGGGGCTCACTCCACATCAGACGATCCTTCTGTTTACAGAGAGCAGCAAGAAGTCGAAGGATGGAACGAAAGAGATCCTATTCTACGCTTGAGAAAATTTTTAGAGAAAAAAGAGTTATGGAACGACACTCTTGAAGCAGAAGCTAATGAAGAGATTCAAAAAGAAGTGACAGCAGCAATAGAGGCAGCGAAACTGACGCCTCCTCCCGCCATCGAAACTCTGGTCGAAGATGTCTACTTCGAAACTCCAACACAGCTGAAACAGCAGTTACAGCATGTGCAGCATCACCACTCCTGAGGATACCCTATGCCGCAAATGAATATGATTCAGGCCCTCAATTTCACTCTACACGAACAGTTTGCCTTGGACGACCGATTGGTCAGCTTCGGAGAAGATGCGGGCTTTTTTGGAGGTGTTTTCCGCGTTACACAGGGGCTGCAACAAAAGTTTGGAGAGCTTCGCAGCTTTGATACACCCCTAGCAGAGGCCGGTATTGTGGGATTTGCTATCGGAATGGCGCAAAAGGGTCTGAAGCCTATTTGCGAAATCCAATTTGCCGATTACATCTTTCCTGCCTACGATCAAATTGTCAACGAACTCGCTAAAATGCGCTACCGCACCGGAAACGAATACCCCGCCCCGATGGTCATTAGGACGCCCTATGGTGGAGGCATCCACGGAGGACACTACCACTCGCAATCTCCCGAAGCGCAGTTTCTACACACTCCTGGGCTTGTCGTCGTCGTCCCTTCAGGGCCTTATGACGCTAGAGGACTCTTGACATCGGCCATCCAATCTCCCGATCCTGTGCTATTTATGGAGCCAAAACGGATCTACCGCTCAGTGAAGGAAGAGGTTCCGACAGAACCGTATTCTATTCCTATTGGAAAGGCAGATAAAGCCCTTGAAGGCACCGACATCACTCTGATTGGCTGGGGGGCGCAACACCATCAAAATATGGAAGCAGCGCAACAATTGAAAGTAGAAGGCGTGAGCGTTGAAGTCCTCAATCTGCGAACTCTTAATCCTCTCGATATCGATGCAATCATCGCCTCCGTTCAAAAGACAGGGCGATGTGTCATTGCCCATGAAGCTCCATTAACGCAAGGTTTTGGAGCCGAAATTGCAGCATTGATCCAAGAGAAATGCTTCCTTCTCTTAAAAGCCCCTGTCAATCGATGCTGCGGATTGGATACCCCTTTCCCAAATACGTTAGAAAGCTACTACCTTCCCGATGCCCCACGTGTTCAGGAAGCGTTATTGGAAACATTGAACTTTTAAGGGGTCTCATGGGACATGTATTGATCATCAATCTACCGGATATTGGAGAAGGTGTTGTCGAAGGGGAAATCATCGATTGGTTAAAAAAGGAAGGGGATGCTGTTAAGCAAGACGAACCCATCGTTGTCGTCATGACCGACAAGGCAACGGTCGAACTTCCCGCTCCAAAGCCCGGCAAGCTGCATAAAATCTACCTACAGCCTGGTGAAATCGCCATCAAAGGAAAACCTGTTTACTCGATCGAATTAGCGGAAGGGGAAGTGATCCCCACCGAACTCGTCGTAGAAAAGAAAGAGTCGCGTGTGTCACGCCCACAAGCTTGTTCTCAGGTGGAATCAGCAGGTCATTCAAGCGCGCAAGTTCTCACACTTCCCTCCACACGTCACCTTGCTAAATCCTTAGGCGTCGACATCGCACAGGTACATGGCAGTGGAAAAAATGGTAGAATCGAACCTAAAGATTTAGTTTCGCAGACAGTGGTCACAGAACCACAAGAACACCCTCTTCGCCTTGATGGCAGCATCGAAAAACCTCTCATCGGTATCCCGCTGCTGATGGCGAAGAAAATGACCGAAGCTAAAACATTTATTCCTCACTTCTCCTATTTTGAACAGGCTGACGCTTCACGGATCGTCAAATTAAAAGACTCGGTCAAACAAAAGGGCGCTGAAGAAGGAGTCAATGTCACATGGACCCCATTCCTCTTGCGAGCTCTCAACTTGACAATCGCTAAATTCCCCATCATGAACGCTTCTGTCGACATGAAAAATCATAAGATTATCGAGCATGTCCATCACAATATCGGCGTGGCTATGGCATCTCCTTTGGGACTCATAGTTCCGGTCCTTCACGATGTGCAAACGATGTCGTTTCGGGAACTGGTTCGCGCTTTCGAAGATTTAAAGAAAAGAGCGCAATCAAATCTTCTGAAACCTCACGAATTCAAAGACGGCACCATTTCCCTTAGCAACTTCGGTGTGTTAGGGGGCGGAGGGCAATGGGCAACACCGATCATTAACCATCCGCAAGTCGCGATTTTGGCGATCGCAAGGGTGCAAAAACAACCGGTCATCAAAAATGACGCTGTTGTGGCGTGCGATGTCATGAATCTGTGCTGGAGCTTCGACCATCGGATTATCGATGGAGATTTGGCGGCTAACATTTCATACTACTTTACAAAATTAATAGAGAATCCTGCGCAATTATTGTAATTCAGGATTTGTTGATTAATATTAAACTCCTTGGCAGCATAAAAATTGAGAGTGTGTTTTTATGTAAGGAGGAGAGTATGTTTAGAACTGTTATCAGCGATTTTAGCTCTACGAGCTACAAAACATTTGGTTATGCTACAAAAGCAAAAAATCAAAAGGTTCCCCAAAATGACATAGGACCAAAGATTGCTTGCGTGGCGCTGTCCGCAATTGGTGCGACTGCGTTTTATGTCGCGGCTCAAAGAGACATTCCACGAGAGTATCAAGGACCGAATAACAGTCAAATCGACGAGGATGATTAAACACTGTCCATGAACATTTTATTGATAGGCGCCGGCTACGTTGGCTCGGCGCTGCTTAAACAACTGCAAGGATTCAATATCACCGTTACCACCACCACTCACGAAAAGGTGGAATCGCTGCAAAAGATGGCATCTAAGGTGGTCTTATTGCAGGGGAAAGATAGTAACGAACTGAAAGATGTTGTCGAAGAGAGCGATGTGATTATCATTCTCGTTGCCCCCAAGAAAGGTATAAGCTATGCAGATACTTACCTCTATATTGCTGAAACGATCTCTTCTTTGATCGCACAGAAATCGACTCCCACATACGTGATCTACACAAGCAGCACCTCCGTTTACGAAGGGATACAAGAGCCTTGGGCAACGGAAGATCTGCAGCTGGCGCCTGTGTCCCCAAATGGAGCAATTTTGTTGCAAGCAGAGCAAGTGCTTCTACAACATAAAGACACTTGTATTTTGCGTCTTGGAGGCATTTTTGGACCAGGCCGCGAGTTGGAAACAAGAGCCAAAAAAATATCAGGGGATGGAGATGTCTACACAAACCACATCCACCTCGATGATATTGTAGGGGCAATACGATATTGTTTAAAGCGTCGCCTGAGTGGAATTTATAATTTAGTGAATGACGACCATCCCACTCGTCGCGAGCTCTATAATGGCCTGTGCGACCGCATGGGTATTCCAAAACCTATTTGGAATGAAAAGAGTAGCTCACAGCCTTCCGGATATCGCGTATCGAACCAAAAATGGACAGAGAATAACTCTTCTTAATTCAAGGTGCGTTAGCAAGATAAGGCCTTGTAGGATAAATCGATGCAGAGTTTTTTTGGAGTGCTGCGACTTGTCGCAGCT
>CAMFKA010000123.1 GCA_945957185.1 uncultured Chlamydiaceae bacterium
CTCCGTCCCCGCGTCTCCGCGTTATCCTGTTCCTATCATTGGATGTTAATTTTCAACAGCATAAGAAATATAATGAGTTAGGTTAGAGCCTGCACTCAGTTATAAAACTTCTGTTTGTTCTTTTGCATTTCCAACAGCAGCGGTGCAGGCGCGAACCGGTCCCCGTATATCTCTTGAAAGCTCTTTAATCTGTTCACAACATAATCGATTCCCAATTTGTCGGCATGGCGTAGTAATCCGCCGCGGAAAGGGGGGAAGCCGATTCCCATGATGAGAGCCATATCCAAGTAAGACGGATTTTCTACCACCTTCTCTTCCAGGCAGCGAGCCGCTTCGTTCAGCATGATCAAAATGAATCGATCTTGGATGTCTTGGTCGGAGATCCCAGTAAACTTTTTCGGGTACCCTTCCAAAATTTGTTTGATTTCGGGATTGGGGGTCTTCTCTTTTCCGTTCCAAATATAAAACCCTTTTCCACTTTTCTTCCCAAACAATTTTTTGTCGTACAACGCTTGTAAAAGATCCGGAGCCTTCATACGGGATCCGTACGCAGCTTCCAGCACTTTCGAAACTTTAAAGCCAACATCGTTGCCCACCTCATCAGCAAGGACGAATGGCGACATGGGCATACCGAAATCGAGAAGCTCTTTTTCGAGACGGCTCTCTTCGACGCCCTCTTGCAGCATCCACATCACTTCGTTTGCGGCGGGAACAAAAAGCCTGTTGACAAGGAACCCTGCACAGTCTTTGACAACCAGTGGCGTTTTGCCGAATTTTTTACACACATCCACAGCTGTTGCGATGGTTTCGGGGGAGGTTTTTTCTCCCGCGATGACCTCGACAAGAGGCATCTTGTTTGGTGGATTAAAGAAGTGCATCCCCACAAACCTTCCGGGGTGTTTGAAAGCCTTCGCCATTTCGGTAATGCTTAACGACGACGTATTCGAAGCGACGATCGTTGTCGGTTTGATCACCTCTTCCAGCTCTTTGAAAATTTTGTTTTTCAATTCAAGATTTTCGACTGCGGCTTCGATGACTAAATCGGCATGTTGGAATCCGGAGTAGTCCGTACTGCCGCCTAGAAGGTCGAATTTGAGCAGCGCTTCGTTCAATTTAATCTTTTTGTCACGCACTTGCTTGCTAAAAATGTCCCAAGCAACACCGTACCCTTTGCCGACAGCTTCCCAATTGATATCTTTGAAGCGAACGGGCAGTTTGTTGTTGCTGAAGAGCCATGCGATGCCACTTCCCATGGTCCCAGCACCGATAACAGCCCCTGAATTGATGGGAAGCGCTTTGACATCACCTTTAACCCCTTTATCTTTTTTGATCGCTTCCGAAACAAAGAAGAGACCGATCAAATTTTCGGCGATATCAAAATTGCCGGCGGCTTCTTGTGTTAAACCGATGATTTCGGTTTCTAATCCTTGCTTCAGCGGGAGCCCATGAGAGCGCTCGATGATGTCGACAGCGAGCAATGGAGCAGGGTAATGCCCTTTTGTTTTGCTGAGAATGTCTTTTTTTGCTTTTTGAAAGAGAAATTTTCTCCCCAACGGATTTTTTTCCAAAAGAAACGTCTGTAGACCGCCAATTTTACGCGCCTCTAACACCTTTTGTTTTCCACCGGGCTTTAATATCGACTGGACGAACTGCTCGGTCTGCTCTTTACGGAACTCTGTGGAAACGATAGCATCCGCAAGTTTGATCTTTAACGCTTTTGGAGCTTTCACAGGGCGCCCTCCGGCGATCATGGTCACCCCTTCGGTCAATCCGACAAGGCGAGGAAGTCTTTGAGTTCCTCCCCAGCCCGGAATAATCCCCAAAGACGTTTCCGGAAGCGCGATGCTTGTTTTAGGATTGTCGGTGACGATGCGGTAGGTGCAGGCAAGAGAAAATTCTGTTCCTCCACCCATGCAGGCGCCATTGATAACAGCGATAGAGGGGAAGGGGAGGTTTTCTAATTTATTGAAGACGCGATGTCCTGTCCTTATCATGTTGTCGAGAAGTTTCGGGTCTTTAAATGCCGGAGCAAACGAATGTAAATCCGCTCCCGCAATAAAGATGTCCTCTTTTCCGCTCGTGATCACCAAAGCCCGAATTCCTGGAAGATTGTGAAGTTTATCCACAACCTCTTCAAGCTCTTTCATCACTTCGATTGTGAATTTATTCACTTTCTCGTTGGGGAGGTCGAAAACAAGACGACCGATACCATTTTCATCGAGATGGAATTGAAATGCGTTGCTCATTAGTTTACCTCCACAGCGATTGCGCCGCCCTGACCGCCACCGACACACAGTGTCGCTAGCCCTTTATTTTTATTTCGTCTTTTTAGTTCTTTTAACAAAGTGAGAACTAGACGTGTTCCCGATGCTCCTAAAGGGTGCCCTAGAGCGATAGCGCCGCCGTTGACGTTGAGGATGTCGCGATTGATCACTCCCACAGGCTCGCTGCGTCCCAATTTCTTTTCTGCAAACTCTTTCGATGCCATCGCTTTTTCGACTGCAACTACTTGTGCTGCGAACGCTTCATTGATTTCGATAAGATCGAAATCACTCAGCTTGAGCCCTGTCTGCTTCAACAGCTTCGCTGTTGCATAAACGGGACCAAGCCCCATTCTATCCGGAGCGAGCCCTGCGTAAGCGTAGTCGATGATGTAACCCAAAGGGGTAAGCCCTAATTGCTTCGCTTGAGATTCGCGCATGAGAATGACAGCAGCGGCACCGTCCGTCACTTGGCTTGTATTTCCTGCAGTGACAGTCCCTGTCAGCTTATTGAATGCCGGCTTCAGCTTCGCTAAAGCCTCCAACGTCGTTGCACGGGGGCCTTCGTCGTTCACAATCATCGCGCTGTTTTTTGGAGGAATGGGCACCGGAATGATCTCCTCAGCAAAAATGCCGTTAGCAATAGCTTTAGCGGCGCGCTCTTGACTCATCAAAGCGAATTGATCTTGCTCCTCACGCGTCACGTGGAAATCGTTCGATAAATTCTCCGCTGTTTGCCCCATGCTAAGTCCGCAGATGGGATCGGAAATTTCCGGAGTCTCTGGAATGAGAAAAGAGGGGCGAAAGGAGGCGAGGATCGAAAGCTTCTGTCCAAAACTTTTCGCTTTGGAGAAGGCCATCAAAAACTCCTTCATCTTCTTGCTAAAGAGAACAGGGAAGTTGCTCATGGACTCCGTACCGCCGGCTACAACGATATTCGCTTTTCCCAAACGTATTTCATCGTATGCGGACGTGATCGCTTCCATACCCGAAGCGCAGTTTCTGTTGACGGTGTAAGCGGGGACCTTTTCAGGAAGCCCACCTTTGACAGCAAGAATGCGTGCGATGTTGGTAGAGTTCGCCGGTTGAAGAACGTTTCCAAAGATCAATTCATCGACTTGATCTCCGGAAATAGGAACGCGAGCCATCAGCTCCCGGACGACGTAAGCGCCTAAATCATCGGCTTCTAAATCTTTGAGGATGCCTCCCCCTTTTCCAAAAGGGGATCGAACCCCGGCAACGATCGCAATACGGTTCCGTTCATTACTCATGAGTCCCTCTCTTCTGTGTACATGCTGTCGATTAATTTTTGATACTTTTTGGCGACGACTTCGCGTCGAATTTTTAATGTCGGCGTCAGTTCACCTGCTTCGATGGTGAGCGGAATGACGATATAGCGGAAGTCTTGAATCTGCTCGCACTTGTTGACGTGTTTATTGATCTCGGTAATCAAATTTCGGGTTTCTGTTTTGATGAATTCAGTGTTTAAAAACGCTTCATCCGACATGTCAGCACGGTTGTGAGCGAGTTTAAGGGAGTGCACGACCTCTAAATCAGGGAAGAGGAGCGCTGTAGTGAATTTTCGTCCTTCTGCAATCACGATGGCAGACTCGATCAGCGGAGCTTTGATCAATTCATGTTCAATAGGAACGGGGGCGACGAATTCCCCTGTAGAGGTTTTGTAAAGCTCTTTGAGACGTCCCACGATGTAAACATAACCATCCACATCAATAGTGCCCTTGTCTCCCGTTTTAAGCCATCCATCAGACGTGAGAGCTTCAGCTGTTTTTTTAGGGTCTTTATAGTAACGTCGCATCACTCCAAGCCCTTTAAACATCAATTCGCCCTCATCAGAAGTTTTAGCCTGATAGATAGGAAGAGGACGTCCAACAGAGCCTAAACGTGTAGCGTCCTGTTGGTTAAGAGTGATGGGGCACGCTTCAGTCATTCCATAACCTTCGAAAATCGGGATTCCTACGGAATTGAAAAAGTGGTTGAGAACGGGATTTAAGGGGGCGCTTCCGGAAATCACGATCCTGACATTGCTGCCAAGAACTTCGCGGAATTTGGAGTAGATCAACACATCCGCAACAGGGTGCAGCAAATGCTTCGTAAAGTAGTCTTCATCTTCATGATTCGCAAGCTGAAACGCCCACAATCCCAACGTTTTTTTCATGAATCCCTGGTTTTGGATGTTGCTCAATAATTTTGCGTAGAGCTTCTCCAATAAACGAGGGACAACGATCATGACGGTAGGGTGGACTTCTTTTGCCGCTTGTGCCAGCAGTTTAGGGTCGTTTAGATAGTAGATCGATAGATTCAGAAGAAGCGACACAAGATTCATCACATAGCCATAGATGTGTGCAAGGGGCAAGAACGATAGAAAACGGTCGTTTTCGTTGATTCCAAAAAAGTGTTCTCCCATGAAAGCAAAGATCCCTTCCTGCGAGTATTCCGCTCCCTTAGGGATCCCTGTGCTTCCGCTTGTGTAGACGATGCTGCAAGTATCGTCCGGATTGCTCTCATTTAACATCTGTTCGAATAGTTCCGGGTAGCTCCTGTCTAGATTTTCACCCAGCTCGAGGAATTTGTCGTAATTTAAAGGGATGTCGGGAGTCGCATTCATCGCGACAACAGTTTTAAAGTGATGTTTATTTTCGTTGTAAAGGTTGTTTTGATAGGTGATGTCAGTAAAATGCGCACCGTCGATAAAGATGATTTTTGCTTCGGTTTGCTCGATCTGGAATTTGAAGTTGTCGGGGGAAATGTTAATAAAAATAGGGACGGCGACGCCTCCCGCTGCGATGATGGCTAAGTTGGCGATGGTCCATTTGATGGAGGGGTATGCGTAAATAGCGACGGGGTCCCCTTTTTTTAGTCCCGATGCACGAAGGGCTAACGCCGCACTGTGCACCTGAGCTAACATCTCCTCTTTGGAGACTGATTGCCAAGAGGTTCCGTATAAGTAGTTGAGGAGCTTTTCGTGACTTGCGTTATCTTCAATTCGTTTTAGATACTCTTTGATAGTTCTTGGCGCGCGCATAAATCCTCCCGTTACTCAGTGACAATCCACCTTATTAATTTTATAATAATTTTTTTAATTTCTGTCTATATCTCGCAGAAAAGGTGTTGCGATTAATAATTTTTATCCTTTATCTTGTTCATAGGTCTTGTAGGATAAGTCGATAAACGAATAAATTTGGAGTGCTGCGACTTGTCGCAGCTTTCCTTTGCATCGACTTGTCGATGCGTTTTCGCCTTGAGTGTAAATGACTTAAAACGCGCGACAAGTCGCAGCACTCCAAAGAAACTCTGCATCGATTTATCCTACAAGACCCTATTCATAAACAGGTTTTGGTAGTGACTATGGCAAAGATTTGGGCTCTCGCGGATTTACATCTCTCATTTGGCGTCCCTAATAAAGGGATGGATGTTTTTGGAGAGCAATGGAAAAATCACCCCGATAAAATTGAGGCGGCATGGCGCGCAAAAATTGCCCCGGAAGATTTGGTCTTGATCGCCGGCGATATCTCTTGGGCTTTGCGAATGCCGGAGGCTATTCCAGATTTGGAGTGGATCGATAAGCTGCCCGGCACCAAAGTGATTATTAGAGGCAACCACGATCTGTGGTGGGGATCGATCACAAAGGTCAGGAAAGTGCTACCGCCCTCCATTCACGCGATCCAACACGACGTCTTTCGCTGGAACGGTATCGCCATCGGCGGAACCAGACTGTGGGATTCCGAGGAGTACGAGTTTGAAGAGGCAATCGATTACCGCGAAAATGTGACCGGCGGAGCAAAAGTCGGGGAACCACCCTCTGCAGAAGAGGGAGAAAAAATTTTCCATCGCGAATTGTTGCGACTAGAGATGTCGTTAAAACAGTTTCACCCTAGTGATAAAGTTCGGCTGGTGATGGTGCATTATCCTCCGATTGCCTTGGATTTAAGGTCTTCAAAGGTGTCGCGATTGCTGGAGGAATATCAAGTTTCCGACTGCATCTTTGGGCATCTGCATAATGTTAAACCCGGGCAAGTGTTGTTTGGCTCTGCGAGGGGAGTGAACTACCATCTAACCGCGGCCGACTACCTGAATTTCGAACCCAAGCTGATCATGGCGCAATGACAATCCATTATATTTCTTATGTTATTGAAAATTAACATCCGATGAAAGGAACTGGGTAACGCGGAGACGCGGGGACGC
>CAMFKA010000124.1 GCA_945957185.1 uncultured Chlamydiaceae bacterium
AGGTCGAGGCCTGCAAGGCCGGCATAAAAAATGGGTAATGATTAGGCCCTTGCCCCTGCCCAAATTTTTTGCTGTTAGTTCATCGAAGTTTGCAGCAAAAACAAGGTAGCCAGGCCGTCCCCGGCCTGATATTTCAGTGAATTTACACATACGTGAAGCTTCAAATTCAATACCAGGCCGAGGACGGCCTGGCTACCCCTTCATCTGGTGTAGACTTCAATAATCGAATACTTGATCGTAAAATTTGGGCAAGGGCAAGGGCAAGGGCAAGGGCAAGGGTTTTATTTGCGGGAAGACGGTGGCGGAGGCCCAATCCATTTAGGTTCCACTTTCACCAAGTTCAGGATCTTTGGCAATTTGTGCAATTCCCTTTGCGTGACTAACGTGATCACCTTACCGGATTTGTCGAAACGACCGGTACGGCCGGAACGGTGGACATAGACTTCGGGATCATCGGCTAATTCGTAAATGAAGACGTGGGTGACATTAGAAAAGTCCAAACCACGCGCAGCGATATCTGTAGCGACCAGCACTTTGATTTTTCCGGTGCGGTACTTGTTTGTAATAGACGATCGCAAATCTTGCGACAACCCCGCATGCAAGTAATCAACAGAAGGGAACTCCTTCTTCAACACTTGGCAAACTTTTTCGACTTGATGGCGAGAGTGGCAAAACACGATCGCTTGCTGAGGGTTCTCCTCTTGCATCAATTTGATCAAAGCTTGATCGCGATGGTAATGAGGGCAATGCATGAAGTGGTGTTCAAGACGTGACGGGCTGGCATTTTGCTTTGTCAGAGCAATTTCAATCGGGTCACGCATGTATTTTTTTGCGATCTCTGTGATCGCTTTCGGCATCGTCGCCGAGAACAGCAACGTCTGGTGTTGATGCACCAAACACTGGATGATAAAGTCTAAATCATCCTGGAATCCCATGCTCAACATCTCGTCAGCTTCATCCAAAATGATCGTTTTTACTTTTGTCAGGTCTATAGCGCGGCGGTAGATGAAATCGATCAATCGTCCTGGTGTTGCAATCAACACGTGGACACCATGCTCCAGTTTCGACATCTGCAAATGGGGATCTTCTCCCCCCAAAATAGCAAATACGCGCACGCCTTTAGCTTTTCCCACTTTCTGCGTTTCAGTAGAATACTGAATAGCGAGTTCTCTAGTGGGAACAAGGATAAGGGCTTGAATTTGATGAAAATTAGGATCGACAATCTGGCAGATTGGAATTGCACAGGCAGCAGTTTTTCCGGAGCCTGTCTGCGACAAAGCGATCAGATCTTTCCCTTCAAGAATTGGAGGAATTGCCGCCATCTGCACAGGCGAGGGTTCTTTATAACCCATTTTGTCGAGCGATTTTAAAATCGTCTCATCTAAAGGAAATTGCGTAAAACCAGTCATAAGAAATGAGTATACTCGAAAGGAGCGAACGGGTCAATCAGTTTACGCTTCGAAGCTTGGGGGTGGCTCCATCTCTTCCGGCTTTAATTCCCGCTTGGGATATTTGACGCGGGAATGACTGAACGCCAACAAAGTCTTTACTAATGTTTTTTTGATAGTGGCAAGTTCCTCGAAAGTCAACAAACAGTGGTCAAATTGCCCATCATCCATTTTGTCTCGCACTAGACGATTTGCCAGTTCCATCAAATTCTGCTCATCCATTTTGTCGAGCGAACGGGACGCCGCTTCCAGAGAATCCGCTATCATAATAATAGCCGACTCCTTGCTCCTCGGCGTTGGTCCGGCGTAGCGGAAATCCCCCTCGTCGACAAGAGCGACATCGCCGCCCATTTTTTCCAGCTCTTTCCGATAGAAATAGTACGCCAATGATGTGCCGTGGTGCTCTTTAATGATGTCGATAAACTGCTCGGGTAGCCCCGCCTTCCGCGCAATCGCAACCCCTTCGCTCACGTGAGCAATAATCACATGGGCAGATTCGCGAGGTGTCAGCAGCTGGTGGATATTGACGCCCCCCTGCTGATTTTCAGTGAAATATTGCGGGGTCACCATCTTGCCGATGTCGTGATAAAGCGTGGAAACACGACAAAAGAGTCCGTTAGCTCCAATGGCTAAAGCAGCAGCTTCCGCCAAATTCCCTACTACCACAGAGTGTTGATAGGTTCCCGGAGCCTCGATAGTCAGACGGCGAAGGACATCGTTGTCGGGGTCCATATACTCCATCATTGTCACATCGGTCATGATCTTAAACACAGACTCCAGAATCGGCAAGAGCCCTACAACGAGGATAGCTGTCAGCAGCATGCAAAGGGAGCTTACGATTGTATCTGTGAGGAGCTCCCCCCAAGTAAAGGTGTTGCGATACAGCAGTAACGCTACTGTCACCAACATCGCCGCCGCTAACGCTTTTGCGGAGAGGATAAAAATCTCTTTTCTGCGCTTGAGTGACCTAGTATTCAAGATGGCGACGATGGCAGCGGTGAGGTTGACGAGCAAAAATCCTTGAGGGTCGAAAACGAGGGCGAACATCAGTATAATAGCTAAAAAGCCGCTTGCAAACATCGCCGTGCCGGCATTGAGGAGGCTTGCCGTCAGGATAGCAGCAAACGGGACGAATAGCGGGAAGTGAATCACATCGATCAAATTGCTTTTGGTAGATAGAGCGATGAACTCTACTAATTTCGCCACGCCCATTGTTAAAACAAGGACTGTGACTAGAAGGAATAGCTTGCGATTGGATTGGATGATTTGTGGTTGATTGTGACGCAAGTATTCCGCACAAAGCACTGTCAGAATCAGTGAAAGTAAAAAGCTCCCCAACAACGTAAGGGGGTGCCAAGGGTTACGTTGATCGTTTAATGCCTTTTGCATCGCCTGGAGCATTGCGACGTTGCGCGTGGTGACGCGCTCCCCTTGGTCGACGATACGGCTTCCCGCGCTTAAGTGGCTGAATTTATCGGGAACCTTTGCTTGAAGCCTTTTACGTAAATTTCTTTCGAAATTGACATCTTCTTCCACGCCCCATTTCTTGTTTGCAAAAAATGCCAAAACGAACGAAAGGGACTTCTCTGTGATCTCCTCTCCCGACTCTTGAATAGTCTGTTTGAGGGCGGTCCAAATTTGAGGAGGAAGGATCACTTCCGTTTTAGTATCCGCCGGAGTAAACACTTGGAAATTCTTTTGAGATAATCCAGCCTCGTTCATTTGTTGCAAAGTGCGCGGATCGGTGAAGCGAGCTGCAGCAAGAGCCTTCGCCACAGCATCTACAGCGTGATAAACCGATGTCAACGCTGCAGTGTCGTCAGCTTTTCGCCAATCGTCGGAATAGATGAGAAAATTTTCGAACTCGTTGCGTCGCTGTCGCAGAATTTTTTCGGAAACTTGGTACACCTTTCCGACATATTTAACAGCGTCTTGTCTGAGAATAATTGTTGCTTCTTCATCGAAATAGTCGATGTCCACCTGCGTGACAACATAGCTAGGAGCGATGGAATTGAGTTCGAACACTTCGACTTTGATCTCACGGAAGTGTAAAAAAACGAAAAGGGAGAGAAGGAAGCCTAACGCTATCCCCCATCTGACAACCAGGTTTTTATCAAAAAAACCTTGCTCTCTCGAAAACTTTAATTCTTCGTAATTCTCAACGTCGTTGGGTGTTTCATTCATCAAAAACAAATCCTGTTATATCAACCTGCAAAACGAGCAAACGCTCCCGCCAGACTTTAATTGATAACTTTTAACAAGTTATTACCACTGAGCCACTGAGCTCACTGAGGGTATATGAGGAAATGAAACGTTTTATTCAATTCTATAAAAAACTCATTCTCTCATTAACCTCAGTGAGCTCAGTGGCTCAGTGGTAAAAAATCTCAGCGGGAATTGCTACAAAAAGAGTAACAACTCATTGATTTCATTGTTCTCAAAACGGATAATTCTGGCAAGAATCAATGTTTGAAATGGAGAAATTCTAATGAGCGAAACATTTTTAATTGTGGGCGGTGCGGGATTTATTGGAGCTCAAGTGACGAAGACATTCCAACAAGCGGGATACAAAACTGTTGTTCTAGATAACCTCAGCAGAGGATTTCGAGATCGAGTGTTATCCGGCGATTTCGAAAAAGGGGATGTCGGCGATGCCGCTTTTTTAGACACCATTTTTCGAAAATACAAGTTCACAGGCGTTCTCCACTTTGCTGCGTTGGCCGATGTCGGCGAGTCTGTTATCCACCCTAACCTCTATTATCACAACAACGTCATGCAAACATTGACGCTACTCGACTGCATGATCAAACACTCCGTCCGTAACTTTGTCTTCTCATCCAGCGCCGCGATCTACGGCATTCCCGAAACTCTTCCTGCTCTTGAAGAGAACGCCAAAAACCCCATCAATCCCTATGGAAGAAGCAAATGGATGGTGGAGCAAATTTTGTCCGATTACAAAACCGCTTACGGGCTCAAAAGCTGCTCTCTCCGCTATTTCAATGCTGCCGGTGGTGATCCGGACGGTGAAATCCCCTATTTCCGTAGAAAAGAGGGTAACCTCATCCCCATCATTTTAAATAACGTCTTAGATAAAAAAGAAACTACAGTCTTCGGCGACGACTACCCCACTCTCGACGGCACATGCATCCGCGATTACATCCACATTGCCGACTTAGCCACTGCTCACCTCATCGTCATGGAAAAACTGTTGGCCGGAGAATGCTCAACCTGCTATAACCTCGGATTGGGTAAGGGGTTCTCCGTTTTTGACGTCCTCAACACCGCTGAAAAGGTTGTTGGAGAAAAATTGAAAGTCAAAATCGGAAAGCGTCGAGAGGGCGACCCTCCATCGCTAGTTGCCGGTGCGGCGAAAGCGGAAAGGGAGCTCAATTGGACCCCGCAATACCCTGAATTAGAAACCATGGTGCAACACGCCTGGAACGTGATGAAAGGAGCCGCATGCAGACTTTAAAAGGAAAAACATTAGTCATCACCGGTGCAAGCCGCGGGATCGGAAAAGCCATCGCCCTAAGAGCTGCCGCTGACGGCGCCAATATCGCTATCTTCGCAAAGACTAACGTGCCGAATCCCAAACTTCCCGGAACCATTCACACCGCTGCTGAAGAAATCATCGCCGCCGGAGGAAATGCGCTCCCGCTCGCTGTCGACATCAGAGAGGAAGATCAAGTGTTAGCCGCCGTCAACAAAACCGTCGAGACCTTTGGTGGCATCGATATTTTGGTGAACAATGCGAGTGCGATTTTCTTAGCCGATACAGCAAATACTCCGATGAAACGGTACGATTTGATGCAAGACGTCAACACAAGAGGGACATTTCTTTGTTCGCAAGCGTGCTTGCCACACCTAAAGAAAAGTGAAAACCCACATATTTTGATGCTGTCTCCTCCCCTTGGAACCGACCCCAAGTGGTATAAAAACCACGTCGCCTACACGATTGCAAAATTTGGAATGAGCATGTGTGTGTTGGGAATGTCGGAAGAGTTTCGTAAAGACAAAATTGCCGTCAATGCCCTGTGGCCGAAAACGATTATATCGACAGCGGCGATGCAGGCGATATTCCCCAACGAAGAGATGTTGAAAAAGGTAATGGACAGATGCCGCAAGCCCGAAATTGTCGCCGACGCAGCACATGCAATATTGACAACGCCATCAACGGAGCTAACAGGACAATTTCTGACTGACGAAGAGGTGTTAAAGAAACATGGGGTGCACGATTTTAGTTTCTATGCCGTCAATCCTGGCGTGGAGCCACAACCCGATTATTTTCTTTAACGATACAACGATGTAACGATGTAACGATGTAATGATACAACGATACATTTTCGCAAATCAACATTCTAAAATCCATATTTTTTAATTGTTTTTACAAACATAACCGCGGAATAAATCGTTCTATCGTTCTATCGTTCTATCGTTTTAATCTTTGCGTAAACGTTTCGGGGTGATGGTGGCAACCATCAATGAAGGTGTAGGTTCGCTGCGCTTCTCTCTGTGTGGGACCAAAAGCTCAAACAATTTCTCGACGCTCACACCGCTTTCCGCTTTAAATGCCGATAGCGATTGCTCTTGCCCTTTTATCTTTTGTAGTAAGCACTCGTGTCCTTTTTTCATTTCATTAAAAAACTGAACCAACAGGCGCTGACTGTTCTCTTTATAGACTTCCGCTAACTCTTTTAACATCTCCGGTTGGTGCAATTGCTCCCGCCAATCAAGCCTGCAAAGCATGGCGCCATCGTCTAAAATATCTTTCCACAACTTCTGTTTCTCTTCCATCACCATAATGAAATGGTCTACGAACGCTTGATTGTTCCCACAACCTTCCCACTGATCCATAAAAAAGTCGATATCCATATCGGCGCCGATAGCTCGCAGATCCCTTCCTTCAAAGAGCCTATACTCGTAGAATTTTTTCTCGTCATCGATACCAAGGTACAATTTAAAACTGTCAAAAGGGGTAAAATCAATGCTGCTGTCGTACGAGGA
>CAMFKA010000125.1 GCA_945957185.1 uncultured Chlamydiaceae bacterium
CACACCGACCACTCCAGAAAAAATCTCCACTTTTTTCACTCAAACACGTTTTTATCGGTACATGAGCAGAGTGCTCACTTTAAATTTTGGAACTCTCCGCAGCGATAACAACAAAACCGTGATCAGCGAGGTCACCAAACGATTCAAATACTCCCTTACGTTAGCAGTGATCCCCATGTTTGTAACATTCTTCTTAAGCCTCTTTTTTGGTTTTTGGATGGCTCTCAGGCACAACACGTTCACCGATCATTTTCTGAATGTCTGCTTCCTTATCCTCTACGCCGCTCCTGTCTTTGTTGTCGCCCCCTTCCTCATCGAAAATGTCGCCATGAACCGCACATTCCCGTTCACGGATATTCCCATTCCGATAAGTGGATTTACAAGCCCTGACTCGATCTACAACTCTTTGACAACCCCCGAAAAATTAGTGGATATCCTAAAGCACATCGCCATCCCATTAATTGCAGTCATGTACGGCAGCTTGGCGGCGCAAGCGCGATTGACCCGCACGGCCGTTTTGGAGGTGATGAAACAAGATTATGTGCGCACCGCCGTTGCAAAAGGGCTGTCAAAAGGAAAAATTTTGACTCAATACATCGGAAGAAACGCATCGATCACATTGGTGACATCTCTGGCGAGTTCTCTTGGAGTGGTTTTAGGAGGGACTCTTATTGTCGAAACTCTCTTCCAAATTGATGGATTTGGAAAATTCTTCTACGATGCTGTTGTGAATAGAGACTACAATGTGATCATGTTTTCTACTTTGGCGGGATCGTTCCTTGCCCTCTCCGGATACCTTGTCGCCGATGTTGCATACATGCTGCTAGACCCTCGCGTAACACTGGATTAATAGATGATAAAAGCATTCCTTACAAAACATTGGTTAGGCGGATTTGCCTTATGCGTCATCGCTCTCTTCTTCCTTACCGGCGTCTACGCCCCACTCCTTGCCTCCAGCAAGCCGATTGCAATCGTCTACGACGGCACGTTAAGCTTTCCTCTGTTTAACTATCTCTTCTACACCGGTTTCTACACAAAACCCATCGATCTCTTTTTCAACTTGCTAATGTTCACTCTACCGTTTTTCATTCTCTTTCGAAAAAACAAGTGGATGATGATCTTCCTGACGATCATTCAATGCTCTCTATGCCTCTATTTTATTTACAAAACACCCGTCGACCCTTCTTCAAGCATTTCTCTTTCACATGAACGACAAAAACATCTAAAAAATACACCAACAGCATGGTCTTGGAATGACGATCTCCAATATATGAATCGAGATGCACGCATCAACCTCATTACACGCCACATCCGCTTAAGAAATCAACACGAGCGATTGCTGCAATTCCACAAAGAACCGCTGCCTACTCTTTGGCAAAACGATTTGAACCAAGAATCTCTAGCAGCAGATGCTTCCTATCTGCAAAATCGTCGACAATGGCTTGATCATGAATCTGAGAAGATCTCTTTTATCCTGTGGCCCCTCTTACGCGATTTTCACTGGGAAGACGATGCCGGCGGTAACGCCGCTTTCAACCGCACAATCCCCTGGTACGAAATCTCTCGTTCAAACCGCAGAGATTTCGTAGCCGCCCTCCTCTTCGGCATACGGATTTCCTTTGCGACCGGATTGATCTCGATAGGTCTGGCGCTACTCATCGGTATCCCCATCGGAGCTGTTGCAGGGTACTTCGGAGGGAAAACCGATATGGTCGCGTGCCGCTTGTTAGAGGTGTGGGAGTCCATGCCTACATTTTTTATGCTGCTCATGTCCGTCGCAATCTTACAAAGCAAATCCATCTTCCTCGTCATCGGAATGATCGGTATCTTTGGATGGACCGGATTCAGCAGATTCATCCGCGGAGAATTCCTGAAACAAAAAAATCTTTCTTACGTGGAAGCGTGTCACGCTGTAGGCTACCCCACCAGCTGGATTATTTTTAAAGAGATCATGCCAAACGCCATTTCCCCTATCATTACACTACTGCCCTTCGCAATCATGGGAGCAATCACAAGTGAAGCCGGACTTTCATTTTTAGGCTTAGGTGAGGAGGGCTCCACCTCTTGGGGAGTACTAATGGATGAAGGACGACGCGCCTTTCCGGCTGAAAGCTATTTGCTGTGGCCGCCGGCAATTTTATTGACGATTTTACTTGTCGCAATTGCGTTAGTTGGCGATGCTATTAGAGATGAACTTGACCCAAAATTAAAACAATCATGAAATCATTAGCTCCCCAATTTCCGAAACTTCCCCCGCTGCCATTAGAGTTCTCTCTTCCCCAGAGAGCTCCTAACGAACCATTACTTAAATTCCGTTTAAGAACCTTGCAAAAGGTGGCGGCGCTGGCGTTGATGGCGCTGGCAGCGATTCCGGCAATGCTTTTTGCCGCTTGCTCTCTAACTCTACATAAGTGGTCGCACCTGGACATAAATCACTCGATTGAACATAATCCGCAGTCCGGAGGAAGTGATGGAAAAGTTTGAAGAGTGCTGTACAATTGCATTTAACGCGTTTGATGGGGCCTACGGCTGGCTGACAGAGGTGGGAGCGCTTGTTCTGCTCGTCATCGTTTTCAATTTTTTTGTCAAAGCGATCCTCAAAAAGATCCATCAGCAGTTAAATGCACGCCATAGCGTGTGGACAGACAGCTTTGTACGCGCACTTTATAAGCCACTCAGCTATTTTATCTGGTTTTTTGCTGTTTTACGCCTTATCGAAGTGTTCTTCGAACGCGTTTTTGAATTCAAAGTTTTCTCCGATATCAACTTCATCACCCTTGTAGGAGGGGTACTAGCAACAATCTGGTTCCTGTTCCGCTGGAAACATTTTGTCATCGAACAGATGGTCTCCAAACAACGAAGCGGTGAACTATTAATGGATCGCGGTCGTGTGGATGTGATCGATAAATTGATCTCCATGGTCATCATTTTCGTGTCCATTTTAACACTAATGGAACTGTTCGGCCTCAACATCAACACTTTGATCGCTTTTGGTGGGATCGGCGGCCTCGCGATCGCTTTCTCCTCCCAAGAAATTATCGCCAGCTTCTTCGGCGGAATGATGATCTACCTGACTCAACCTTTCGTCGTGGGAGATTGGATCGTCTTACCGGAAAAAGGAATCGAGGGGTATGTCGAAGGAATCGGCTGGTATATGACGAAAATCCGCTCGCTCGACAAACGCTTGGTCTACGCTCCTAACTCCATGTTCTCCAAAATCGTCGTCATCAACCCTTCCCGCATGAGCCATCGCCCCATCAAAGAACTCATCGGTCTTCGCTATTCCGACAAAGCGGTACTCAAAAAAGTAACCGGCGAAATCAGAGACATGCTTCAAAATCACCCCGATATCGACCAATCCATGACGTTAGTGGTGCGTTTTAATGCCTTTGGACCCTCCTCCTTGGACATCCAAATTATTTCTTACACGAAGGAGATCTCAAGCGCAGGATACTACCGCGTTCGAGAAGATCTTCTCCTCAAAATTTTAGATATCGTTCATTCGAACGGAGCAGACTTAGCCTTCCAAACAACAACGTTGGATATTCCTCACGAAATCAAGGTGACCGGATAAAAAAAGCTGGATATAAATCGCCAAGAACGATAGAATAGCGCTGTATTGGAATCATTATGACATTTAAACAAGACCCTTTTAAAATTTACGTTGACCGCCTTCGCGAAGGTACGACTTACTCTATTAAAGAGGAAGTCCCTCCCGATTTTTTGGATATCCACGAAAAAGAACTGGAATTTTTTAAACCAGTGAAAATCAGTGGCGAAGCGTATTTAGCCGACCAAGACTTAGTGATTTCTATGGAAGCGGAAGCGACTGCCGTCATCCCGTGTCGCATCTGCGGAAAACCGGTCGAAACTGTTGTTTTCCTCCCCCGCTTCCATCATTCGATTCCAGCAAAAGAAGTCAAAGGAGCGATCTACCTGTTCGATGAAATGCTAAGAGAAGCAATCCTCCTCGATACTCCCCGGTTTGCCGAGTGCAACGACGGAAATTGCCCTTCTCGAACAGAGGTAGCTCGCTACCTGAAAAAAAATAACGATAACAAGTCAGATGAAGAGGGATATCGCCCCTTTGCTGATATAGATTTAAATTGATTTAGGAGATACTCCCATGGCTGTTCCACGTAACCGTTTGTCTAACGCGCGCAAAAACTCAAGACGCGCTCACCATGCAAAAACGCCGAAAAACGTCGTCGCCTGCAAAAACTGCTCTGCACACAAACTCCCACACACTGTGTGCCAAGCTTGCGGTTTCTACGGCGACAGAATCGTCCTGACGAGGCAATTTGCTTCCTAAAGGAATAGGTAGGCATTGCGCTTAGCTGTTGACTTGATGGGGGGAGACCTCCCCCCAGAAAAGCTGCTTCAAGCTGTTTTTGACCTATCCCCCATGCTTTCTTCCAACGACACTCTTGTCGTTATCGGCTCTGACTCCATCGTTGCCGAATGCTCTCATCTTTCTGTTGAAACTATCGTCGCTTCTCAAGTCGTTCTTCCGGATGATCCCCCACTCGAAGCTATCCGAAAAAAACAAGATTCTTCCCTTATGTTGGGAATCAAACTTCTCGCAGAAAAAAAAGTTGACGCTTTCATCTCCCCCGGAAATACAGGCGCTCTCTTTGCCGCGGCGACAATCCACCTTAAAAAACTCCCTTCCGTCCACCGCCCCGGACTGCTAACCATTTTGCCTACACAAACAACACCACTTGGCGTTATCGATGTAGGCGGCCGTGTCACGACAGACGCCGAAGGATTGCTACAATGCGCCCACATGGGAGCTGAGGCAATGAACGCACTTTTTGGTATCCCTCAACCGCGTGTAGGACTCCTTAATATCGGCGAAGAATCCATCAAGGGAACTGCAGAGCACAAGCGCGCTTACCAGCTATTACAGGAATCCTCAGGAAAAAATTGGGTTTTCAAAGGAAATATCGAAGGAAGAAACGTTTTTAGCGGAATCGTCGACGTCCTAGTCACCGATGGATTCACAGGCAACGTTTTGCTGAAAACAGCCGAGGGGATCACTCAATTTGTCCTGGAAGAAGTCGCCCCTATCCTCCCTACCGACAAATTTCAACGCCTGAAATCCCGCTTGGATTATCACGAATACCCCGGCGCTATCCTTTGCGGCGTGGAAGGGCTAGTCATCAAATGCCACGGAAATACAGGTCCAAAAGGCCTTGTGAAGGCGACTTTAGAGGCCAGACGCCTGATTCAAAACGGTTTCTTGGGTCAATTCTAACCGAGCGTCAATCTCTACGAACTCTTTACTCAACGCATCCACTTCATAAACGAACTCAAAAAACGGCTCCATGGGTTTAACGGCAAGCCTAACAGCGACAAATTTCTCGTCCGGAAAAACAATCAACTGCTGCCCCAAATCACCCCATCCGATAAGCGCCTTCAAGGGTCCCGGAGTGAATCTTCCCAACGGAATATCTTTAAAGTAACTCTCTGCGATCAATGTAATCAAATGGTAGCGATCGGGACAAAGCTCGCGACCCCAAAGGCGCAAAATATTTCCCTGCACTGCGGAACCGCCAAAATGAACCTCTCTCCCTTCAAGTCCGGCGAGAATAGACAAATAATTTTGCCGCACTCCCTTTTTCAGATAGAGTTGCAACAACGCATCGTCCCAGTAGACGGCAATATCTCGATGTTCCAACCAAATCTGCTGACCCCAGAACGGATTGTCATTTTGGCTAGGTTTTTTCAAAGTCGCCAACCACTCCGGACTGATCAACTGATTACAACCTATTTTTCCCTGATTCGCCACCACCCCACCTATCTTTGCAAGATCTTCTGCAGAAAGCATTAAAGTGTAATTTCCATCTTGAGCGATCCAGGAACCTGTTGTAATGTGCAAAGGGATAAAAAACTCCTCTTCAATATATGTGGAAAAAGGTTTTTCCGATGCTTCGGTTATCAGTTTTTCCAATAGCTGAAAATCCTTCTTTTTAGAGAGCCCTGAGGTGTGATTAAGCAGCTGACGTAAAGTGGTATCGGAAGGATAAGAAGTGAGAACCGTACAGATCCGAACATCCAAACAGGGGAGCTTTTGCTGCTCGATGAGTTTTCCAATTGCTAAACTGTAGAAAAAACCGGTCATTTCTTTAAGATCATAGGTTGCCGGAGCACTTTTGGAACGGTACCGATAAATTTCTCGCCCATTTCTCCAGATCAACACCTCATCCGTGCCTGTTTTGCGAGCAGAATCAGAAAGCCGGTTTCCAACGGTCTCCATCGACCCTTCCAACGACATCCCAACAGAGAAAAGAATAACCAAGATGATACGAAGCATAAAAGCCTTTTAGTCGGCAAGATACCTCTCCCTGGAGATTCTGTCCAGTAATAAGCAGGCTTCCGCAGAGATTTTTTTGGAGTTCTCTAATCGCGCACTTTGTCAAGCTTTTTAAAAGTTTTTTAA
>CAMFKA010000126.1 GCA_945957185.1 uncultured Chlamydiaceae bacterium
CTGGGTAGGGTCAAAATACCTATCCGAGGCCTGCAAGGCCGGCATAAAAAATGGGCAAGGGCAGGGGCAAGGGCAAGGGAGAAGTTACTGCGCAGCATCTAGTAGAGACTTCGGGGAACATGGGCAGGGGTGAAGCTACTACCCCGCATCTAGTGAATACTACATACAACTGTCAATCCGCCCTTGATTTTTTATTTTATTTCCGATATAATTAATAAAGTAAAAATAAGGCTTGTATGAGTTCAATAAATAATTACACTTCACTTAATTCGTCGTTTGATTGGGGCGAGACAATCGATCCCACTATCCTCAATCAGGTGTTCGACGACCTCCCCCACCCCGACATCCCCAGCTGTAGAGACACGCAACCGTTTTTCCTGATTTCTCCTATCGCAAATCGAACCCCCACAAGACCCCAACTCAACGAATCTATAGAGTCTCTTTTTGTTGATGATTTTTACCCCTTCGATCACAATTTAGACGAGAACAATCAAGAAATCCCCGACATCACAGACGAACCACCCAAACACAGACCGCAAAAACGGTTACTACTGCCCCTACCGAGTACTTCCGAAACCCCTCTCGTAGAAAGTTTACCAAAACGCGCTAGAACGACGAAGCCTAGACGCAAGTCCAAGAGCGTTACTGAGATTCCCTTACACAACATCGAAGTGTCTTACGCTATAGCGCTCCACCTGCTGCTGATGAACAAAACACCAAACCAGACCCCTAACAATATAACAGTCGCACATTGGAACCATCTCACCAGATTAGCCACAGCTAACAAACTTGTACAAATTGTCTCCAGATCCCCCTTTGTCGTCAAAGTCGATGGGGAACTAGAACACGTTTACCACACATTTGCTAGATTTGGAAGAGCCTCAGCAATGGAGCTTACCGACAACCCTGAAGCGGCATTCGAGCAAAGAAAGAAATGGTGGTCCGAATCTCGTATATTTGGCCCTATATCGATCTCTAAGCCACAAGCGCAATCTTCAAATGACAATTGGATTTATGCAAATATAGAACTACCTCAAGAGATTAGTGCATTAACTCAAAATTGCTCCAGCGTTGAAACTTTAGCAGTGATCTCCAAAATTTTGGGAGATGCGTTACAGTTGACGTTACAATCCTTCGGGATTCGCAAAGTGTTTGAAGTGGGAGCAGAAACTCAACAAATTTCGACATTTTTACCGCTAGACAAAGCGATTCAGAGCGTCACAATACAACCCCAATTTACAAGTTTATCTTCTCAGACGATGTTGCAGTCAGCATCCAATCCAACAGCTATGGTTGAAGAAAACAAATATCAAAACAACTTTAATACATTGGTGAAATTCCTGGCGTTGGCTATCATTTTTTCTAATCAGCTTCCAAATGAAAAACCCGCATATCTTGAAGATAATGACGTCTGGGAAAATGCGGTCCAACTTCAAAATTCCTCATCGCTCATTAGTGGAATAATGACCGCAAATGCAATTTTATCTTTTACCACCCCATATTTCTACTCCGAGTACTGCAGAAGAGTTGCGCTGGGCGGAATAAATGACGCGATGAAATCACGAAAAATTGACACGAAGAAGACGTGTTTCCGCTGGTGGTCTAATGCCAAGGCACTATTCCCATTCATAGTGAATAGCGCCAGTGCAAACAACACAACAGGAAAAGAAATCAAATTGACCGTCACCCATACATTTACGTTGCCACCAGAACTGAGCAATAACCCCAGTTTTAATAGATTAGCAGCGAAAGATCAGTTGAATGTGATGTGCAAATTATTTCGAAAAACCCTAGAGAAATGTTTACCGGAAAAAACTTTCGATCAATTGCTCTCTGAAGGATTTGTTGTCAAAAAACGATCCCAAAAGTACTCTTTGGCCATCAACTTTCCAGAAACTTATAAAAAATGCATCCTTGAAACGATCGAAGAATTAGAGAGACCTGCAGAACTAACATTAATTAACAATGTTGATTTTAATGATTATTTATGTTAACATACTTCTTTTAACATAAACATACCGGTTTCTTATGAGTTCCTCATATAATTACATAAATCATAACGCTTCATATGATTGGTGCAATCCAATTGTGCCAATTATGCTAAATGAAATAGCAGATGACTCCCACGTTCCAGAAGTTCCAGGTGATGAAGAAACACCCTCTACCTCTCATAGCATTGCGCTATCTCCCATTACAAATCACACAAATTCAAGACCTCATTTCAGCGAAACTTCTTTGTCTCACATCGATGAAGAGTTCTTTTCGTTCGCTTCTTCCCTATACATCCCCCCGCCGACAAATTCACAAACCACCTCTCCTCACGGAGATGAAAACAGTTCGTCCAGTTCATCAACCCCTTCTTCTAGCTCAGATGAACCCCTTCCTTTAGCGAATTTAGCGAGCAAGCGCAAACGAGCACGACCGCTAATCTCTAAGGCGTTGACTAAAACACATTACCATTATACCGAAGTGTCTTACGCTGTCGCGCTGCATCTTTTATTCTTGAACAATATTTTAATGCTAAAACCGAAAAATATCACAACAGACCACTGGAAATTTCTTACTACATTAGCTGAGCAAAACAAACTTGTCGAAGTCGTCTCGAGGGCTCCTTTTGTCCTTAAAATCGACTCAAAACTTGACTTTGTGCACTACACCCTTGCCAGGTTTGGTAGAGGGTTAGCGATGGAGCGTATAGATCCTTATAACCATACATTTGAAGAGAGAAGACGTTGGTGGAGTGCCTCAAATCTATTTGGTCCTATAGAGACTTCTACGCAATTTAATCAGATGTCTGAGCAAGGGTGGATTTATAGAACTATCGAACTGCCGCAAAGCATCAAAGACTTAACCAGAGATCGCTCCAACGTTGAAACGCTATCGATCATTTCGAAGATTTTAAATCGCGCTTTACAGTTGGCTTTGAGCTCCAATGAACTTAAAGGTACATTTGATTATGGAGTAGAATATCGTGATATTACCATACGGTGCACCTTAAGCCACGCTATCGAACAGTCCACACAACATCCACAACATAACGACGCGTTGCATCCCGCCCCATTGCTATTACCCGAATCCAGCACAAAACATCCAAAGGGACATGATCTTAGGTTTAACACCCTGAGCAAATACCTAGCACTTAATCTTCTGTTCTCTGCTCGCCTTCCTGACTTAAAACCTACTTACATCTTAAATCCCCAAATTTGGGATGATTTAAAACAAAAGCAAACATCGTCTACTCTTATCTTCTCAATAAAACGGACGGATTCCATTTTGTCATTTTCCACTCCCTATTTGTATGGAGAATATTGTAGAAAAGTCGCTTTAGAAGGAGAGAACAATGCGGTGTCTTTCAGACCCATCGATAATAAATTCACTTATTACCGTTGGTGGTCTTATACAAAAAAAAATATGCACCCATTCCAAGTGAATAGTAGCACAATAAGAAGTGCAGAAAAGGACCCGTTTAAGGCAACCCTCGTACATAAAATAACACTGCCCAATGAGTTCGCAGTAAACCTTAACTTTAATGCTTTAACTGTGGAAGAGCAACTGAAAGTAATCCAAAAATTCTTTCAGCGTATATTGACAAACGCCTTGCCAGCAATACCTTACGAACGGTTGCTTGTCGAAGGGGTACCCGAGAAAACAAAGTATGACTCCACCCACGCCTTCCGATTTCCGGTGATCTATCATTCCTGTCTTGCCGAAACAATGGCTGAATTGGGTAGATTACAACCTTAATGTCTCCACCAGATGAAGGGTAGTAACTTCCCCCCTGCCCTTGCCCTTGCCCCTGCCCTTGCCCAAATTTTTAAGTTGGTAAACCAAAAATTCTGGCCCTCCAAGGTAGCCAGGGCGTCCCCGCCCTGGTATCGAAGTGAATTTACACATCCGCGAGGCTTTCAAAATCGCTTGTACACTCAAAATTTGGGCAGGGGCAAGGGCAAGGGCAAGGGCAGGGGTGAAGTTACTACCCCGCATCTAGCATAAACTTTAAGGAGCCTGGGGGCAGGGGGGAGATTACTACCCTTCATCTGGTGGGAACATAAACCCTACCTAAAATCACACCCTTCTTCAATCAAACCATCGATGTACAACAGATTGTACTTGGTCGACAAGAAGTTCTCATCCTCAAGCATGTACAGATGGAACGGTATCGTCGTGAATACTCCACCGATATGAAATTCGCGCAATGCCCGCTTCGCGATTGCAATCGCCTCATCGCGGTCTTTCCCTTTAACGATGAGTTTTGCCACCATCGAATCGTAATTTGGCGGAATGCGATAGCCTGAATAACAAGCGCTGTCGACGCGAACGTGCGGTCCGCCGGGAGGAAGATAATACTCCAAACGCCCCGGTGAAGGCGCAAAGTTGTTAGATGGGTTTTCAGCATTGATTCTGAACTGGATTACATGCCCTTTAAACTGAATATCTTTCTGTTGGACACTCAGTTTTTCCCCTTGGGCAATTCTGATTTGCTCTTTAAGCAAATCGATACCCGTCAATTCTTCCGTGACAGTATGCTCCACTTGAATCCGTGTATTCACTTCCATAAAATAGAAGTTGTGGTCCTTATCTAAAAGGAACTCGACGGTACCGGCAGAGTAGTATCCCGCTTCCCGAACGACATCAACGGCGCATTGTCCAATTTTTTGACGCAATTGCGCCGAAAGGACGGGGCTAGGAGCTTCTTCGATCAGCTTTTGTCTTCTACGCTGGATCGTACAATCCCGTTCACCGAGATGGACGTAGTTACCATGCTTATCGCCCAGCACTTGCACTTCGATGTGTCGAGGATTTTCGATCATCTTTTCCAGGTAGACGTTTGGATTTCCAAAGCTCACTTCCGCTTCTGTACGCGCTGCCATGAAGAGTTTCACAAATTCGTCTTTGCTGTAAGCGATACGAATCCCTTTTCCACCGCCACCTGCAACGGCTTTAATAAAGACAGGATAGCCCAATTTATCAGCAATCGCCAAAGCCTCTTCCGTGTTGGTGACAATTCCTTCGTTGCCGGGGATGACGGGGCATCCGGCGCGCTTTGCTGTCGCTTTCGCTTGCGCCTTATCTCCCAGCTTTGCAATCGCAGCGGGTGATGGACCAATAAAATTCAAGCCGCAGCTTTCGCAGATCGACGCGAAATTTGCGTTTTCGCTCAGGAACCCATACCCCGGATGAATCGCGTCAGCGCCGGTGATTTCGCAAGCGGATAGAATATTTGGAATTTTGAGGTAAGATTGGCTTGAAGGCGCCTCTCCAATGCAGATCGCTTCGTCGGCATGTAGCACGTGGAGGGCTTCGCTGTCAGCTTGCGAATAGACGGCAACGGTCTGCAGACCTAACTCATGAGCCGCGCGGATAACACGCACGGCGATCTCTCCGCGATTTGCAACTAAAATTTTCTTCATGAAACTACTGTGGGGTTATTCTGAAAAGTTTTGTACCAAATTCGACGGGGTGTCCGTTTTCGACGAGGATTTCGGCGACGACACCGGAAACTCCCCCTTTCACCTCGTTCATGACTTTCATTGCCTCCACGATGCAGACGACGGTATTTTTTTCTACCCGGTCTCCCACTTTTACAAACCCATCTTCATCAGGTGACGGAGAGGTGTAGAAAGTTCCAACCATTGGTGATGTGACAAATAGTGATGTGGTATCTTCAACTTTCTTCCCATCAGCGTGTGCAAGGCTAGTGGTGTCTCTTGCTGACAGGGTAATCGACGCTGGAGGTCTTTGGAAAGAGGTTTCTACACGAGCAAGATCATCATCGTAGTCTACATTACTGCAACGTGAACGGCCATTTTGAGGCTCGGCACGCTTCAATTCTAATTCAAAGCCATCTTTTTTGATTCCCAATTCAGTAGTGCCGGTTCGCTCCATCGCTGCCATCAGTTCTTTGATTTGCCTTAGCTCCATGTGGTGATTCCTTATTGTTGTTGAGGTTACTTACACTCTCTGTATATACTCTTCTGTTATCGTATCGACTTTGACAATATCGCCGGCATCGACAAATTGAGGGACGAGAATCTTCGCTCCGGTTTCCAAAACTGCACGGCGGTTTCCACCGGACTCCCCTTCAATTTTTGAGATCATGAGCTCGAGGTATTGCGGAAGCTCGACAGCGAAGATCGAGTCGCCATAAAAAGCTGCTTTGACTTCTACCCCTTCTTTCAAAAAATTCATTTTGTTGCCGACGATATCTTCTGGGATATTCACTTGTTCCAAATTCCCCACATCGAGGAAAAGGTAGCCGGCATCTTCGGGATAGAGAAATTCCAGTCGTCTTTCAGCGAGCGAAACGTCTTTGATTTGCTGATCAAGCTTAAAACTTTTCTCAACGATTCCGTTTGTAGCTAGATCTCGCAATTTTGCTTTGATGAACGGTGTTCCC
>CAMFKA010000127.1 GCA_945957185.1 uncultured Chlamydiaceae bacterium
CTACACTCGACTAGTCGTCGGCAGCGTCAGATGTGTATAAGAGACAGGGCTAATGTCTCACCAAACATAATTATTGATTCTAAAAACACTCATTTTGGAGCTCCCGGACATAGTATTTTAGATCTCGCCATTGCCAGTCAAAATGAACCAATAATCAAACTCCTACTAAATGCCAACGCAGATATCAACCTTCAAGAGAAAATGTACGGGTACACACCGTTACATACAGCAGTGTCGACCAGAAGCACGGAAATTGTTGAGTTAATTCTAAAGTACAATCCAAAGTTAGACATCAGAAATAAACAAGGTCAAACTGCTCTTGATCTAGCTTCAACCCCCAAAATTGCAGCGTTACTCAGACAACATATAGAAAACCCAGACAACCTGGTTAACGCAGTCATCTCGGGCAACGAGTTAGAAGTCAGAAAATTACTGAATGCTAAAGCCCCCCCAAATGTATTGATTAATAATGAAATAACCCCTGAATGGAATCAACGCCTCATTTTGGAATATGCCGTTCACATTAACAATGTTCCTATTATTGAAATGCTTTTAAAAGCCGGAGCAAATGTGAACATTCGGAATGAACAAAGTGGTGAGACACTACTTCATAAAGTAGTATGTCAAGGACAGAAAGAAACGGTTGACCTTTTTCTAAGGTACAATGCAAGGACAGACCTTCGAGACCATGAAGGAAGAACTGCTAGGGAGTTAGTCCGGAATAATCCAGAAATTGGCAGTTTATTTAATAGACACGAAGAGACAAAAAAAAATCTACCTTATTTGCTTGAAGCTCTTCACAAAGACCATTTTGATCGATTTTTGTCTTTGGCATCTACAATCTTACCTAACGTCATTATAGATGGAAAAACTTGGAACGAAAGCATACGCAGCGGAGGCTTCGACATTGGATGTGTAATGCAAGATTTTTCCGGCCCCCTGATATGCTACCTCAATAAGGCGAAATATATTGGGCTCTTAGTTCATATCGGAGCCGATATCAACGGTACTTCATCGCAAGGTGAAACACTACTCCATATTGCTGCAAAAAACGGACGCTACATTTTGGTAAAATTTCTTCTTCGCAGGGGTGTACGCAGAGACATCAAAGACAATAACGGAAAAACTGCTCATGATGTTGCCAAAACCGTCAACATTAAACGTTTATTCGAAAAATATGAATCCAATCAAAGCGTATCACTCCAAACTCAACCTACGCCTCCACTAGAATCCCCTAAGGAAGCGCTAGAAAAAGAATTAGTGCAAGCGGTCCTCAGTTGCAACGAATTTGAGGTTAGAAGATTGCTGGATGCCGACGTCTCTCCAAACGTAACTTTTGAGCCAACATATAATTCTCAGAGAATTCAATATGAAAACATTATGGAGCTTGCCATTTGTAACCAACATAAGTCCATTATCGAAATGCTTATTAGAGCCGGAGTCCATATTGACACTCAGGGGAAAGTTAACGGTAATACACCACTTCACATTGCGATAAGGACGCGAAACACTGAAATTGTTAAGCTTATTCTAGGGTACAATCCGAACACAAAGATCAGAAATCGTGCCGGAGAAGTCGTTCGTCAGTATGCTATTGGGCGACAGATGCCAGAGATAATCAAATTGCTTGAGCTACATGCTTCTTCAATAAAATATCTACCTAATCTGCTTGCAGCATTCCATAGAGACGATATCGACGGATTTAAAGACTTGTTAACCAAAAAGGTCTCTCCGAATATCAGAATTGGTAGTGGCACTTGGAACACGTACCAAAGAAACACTTTGCACAGAAGCAACTACGTAGCTGTCGGATTTTCCGCTCCAATTATACGTTATATACAACAATTGAATTATGTTGAGGTGTTGTTAAATCGGGGAGCCGATATTGACGGTATTGCTGAAACGGACGGTTCAACGTCACTTCACGCCGCTGCACACCGCGGAGACCACGCTATGGTCAGCTACCTTCTCTATCGTAATGCTCGCACAGACATCAAAGACTTCAATGGAAAAACTGCCCTTGATGTCGCCAGCACCCCCGAGATTGCTGAATTATTCACAGCCCATCAACGCGTACCACTCCCAACTCAAGCAGGGACTCCATCACGTCCGACTCAAGAGGAGTTAGAGAAAGAGTTTGTGCAAGCGATCTACAATGGCAAGGAATTAGAGGTTAGAAGATTGCTCGATTCCGGTGTCTCTCCAGACTTAATTCTCGATTCAAAAAATAATCCTGGTGGCATTCAAAATAAGAGCATTTTAGAATTTGCTATCTATTATACGGAACGTTTACCCATTATCGAAATGCTTCTACAGGCCGGAGCATCTATTGATATTCAGGGAAAAGCCAGCGGTAACACACCGCTTCATGTAGCGGTGAACACTAAAAAACCCTCAATTGTTGAGCTTATTTTAAAGTACAATCCGAAGACAGATATTAAAAACAGTCTTGGAGATACAGCTCTTGATTACGCTAAAGATCAACCAGAGATTTTGAGTTTGATTAACCAATATATTTTATCAAACAATCGATTTCTTCTTCTCAAAGCTTCTCACAGTGATTATCTCAACGAATTTAATCGTTTGTTGTCCACCGGTATTTCTCCGAACGTTGTAATTACTGATAGCGATTGGAACTGTTTTCAAAACGATTCCGTGCACAAAAAGTACAACGTAACTGCCGGAATTCCTGCTCCAATTATATGTTATATGCGAAGAGTTAAGTTTATTCAAGCATTGTTAGATTGTGGAGCCGATATCAACGCGGTTTCAACAGGGAACGGTTCAACGGCTCTTCATTTCGCTGCAAGCCGAGGAGACCTTGCTGGGGTTACATACCTTCTCTCTCGAAATGCTCGCACAGACATCAAAAACTTCCAGGGAAAAACTGCTCTTGATGTTGCCAAAAACCATCAAGTAGAGGCATTGATTCGGAAGCACATGCAGACAACCGTCCAAGAGACTGCGCCAAAGCCCCCCGGAACAACTCAGAGCGTTATTAACGAAGCAATCGCATTTGGAGGGACACCCGCAGGGATACCTCATGTACAAAAAGCGTGTAAAAGTCTTTATGAATTGATCCAGTTACAATACAAAAACAAGCACAGCAAAGAACTTGTGACACACCTCTCCGATAATAAGGGGCGCTGGGGAATTGATTTTGCGCAAGAACTTCCGGGTGAACTTTCAAAGAAACGTTGGTTAAAACCGTTTAAGAACCTTTTGCGTAAAGCTGAAGCTTCCAACGAAAAAAAGGCTGCGATCTATGCGGTTAAATTGTGTCTGTCATTTTTCCGTTTTTCTGATTCTTCATTGAATATGGAAAACATTACTTCACGACGCGCCATTGTAGACTTTTGCCTCGCGGAAAACAGTCGACTAGAGAAGATTCAGGAAGCTGAGCTTTCGGAGTCTCTTGCTGAAGAGACCGCTCCAACGCTGATGTGGTTAAAGATGGCTGAGCTAAAGATGATGTTGAATCATCCTCAGAAATATCTTCTTTCTCAACCAGCATCCCCCACTACACGCCCGTGCTTTATGCTGGTTCAAGACGTCAACAACGTCCGTGTCTTTTTAATGCGTTCGCACCACGATCATTTTGGCTTTGTGGAAAGCTTTGGGTCCGATCCACGTGACGAATCGTTTAAGTTTCTTACGGAAAAATTTGTTCCTTCCGAATCTCTGATACAACAATTCCAAGAAGCGGTGGTGGTCAGCTTCCATGATTCCGAGAAGATTAATCCAAGCAGCGGCGCACTGGTGTTAAAGCGACAATCCCAAGCTAATTATTTCAATGCGGAAAAAAAACGTAAAAAAACCTCTGAAAAGCGAACTAATCGCACAGCCGATCTCGAAAGCAGTAGAAGTAAAAGAGCTCGCACTCCCACACACTCCTCTGAAGAGCACTCTCCATTAACTTTGGAAGCGCTGGTGGATTCCGGCGAAAGTAGGAAGAGAGCCGCTCAGAAAGAGCGAGGTCGCACTCCTAAAAGAGGGTGCCAGGGCTTTCAAGACCTTGAATTTAATCATGCTTATATCCCGTTGTCAGAAGAAGTTGACCTCGAAATCAACTCTTCGTCGAGTTCCTCTTCTGTCTCAAAAAAAGTTCCAAAACTCCCTCCTGTCAGCAATTCAGAAAGAACTGTTTTAGACAATTTCGCTGTTCAGGATGTGACTCCGGAGAATTTTTACTCCATGATCGGTCAACATTCTCTGCACGAAGTGCGTGCAGAGGTTATCAAAGAAGTGGAAAAAGAAGCCGTCATTCACGGCAATGTCAAGCCCCTTCATTATCCGATAGAATCGCAACTGGATCTGCTGCCGGTGACTCCTACACCATTTACTTGGAATAGAAGGCTTAAAGGGTATCAAATTGAAGCTCTTGCCGAGATTTTAAAAACTCGTCTGGCAGGATTATCAACGCTTCTTTCTCTGGATATGGGCTTGGGGAAAACGATCACGTTTTCTGAATACATTATTCAGTTGATTTCGCAAAGTCCCGACCCAAAAATTCACATTGTGATCGCCCCTGCAAGTTTGACACTTCAACATTTTGCAGACCTTCCGTTACACTTTATGGAATCAGTGATTGTCGCATGGCAACTGACCGGTAAAACAGCGACGGCAGCACATTATGAACAGCTTTATAGCGAGTACTTCGCCGATGCCGACAATCCAAAGTCATTGGTGTCTTTTCTACGCATTTTCCCTTATTTCAACGTCCATAATGCCAACGCAAAACAGAGATACAGACAATTCATCTCGCAACCCAACCTACAAAAACGAATTGTTGATGCAATTAGAGAGCACCTAAACGACATTGATCAGCAAATCAGCGATACCCCCTCCTTAAAAGATGCTTACACAGAAAACTACAAAGCTGCACTTGAAACCATTCAAATGAGATCCAGTGCTTCCCATCAAGAGTTGTTATCCTATTTTGAAAAGATAACTATCCCTCCTACAAAGTTTCAGCGATTCTGCACATTTGCGGGTAAGCTCCTCAATCTACATCCCGGTCGCGTCCCTCTACCCGATTCGCTCCCTGAACATGACGACTCGACTTTGTCGCCTCTACGCGCTTTAGGATTTACCTCTGCTCAAATGAAAAAAGCGGTCTTTAACGATTTAAATGCTGCGAATGAAGAGCTGACATCCCACCGGATCATCATTACCACCTACGAAAAGCTATTTGCAGCGCTTGGGCTGAAAGAAAGCGACTCATCAGAGATCAACAGCTCGAACGAGCAAAATCTGAGTTTGCAAGGTAAACCGATTGGCTCTCTTGTTGTCGATGAGGTGAGCTTAGCTCATACTGCCTCTAGTATGACCAGCAAAAATTTAAGACAATCAATCGACAAGTTAGGATTGCGTTCTGACTCTTCATCGCATAATAACGTCCTTTTAGTCACCGGAACACCGTTCGAAAACAAGCTATTAGAATTATGGACGCTTATCGGAACCGCAAACGGAAAAGATAAACTACCGATCAGCACCTACAAAACTCTTGTGCGGCTTTTTCAGATGACAATCAGAAAACTGGTCGCTCTTAAATTAGGTGACACCCCTGAATCTAACAATGAAGCGATTAACTATATTTTAAGGTCTTTTGCTCACTTTGCTAAATTTAGAAACGTCATCGAAAAAATAATGTTTAGCCGAAAGAAAACCGACAGTAAAATCATCGAGCAGTGGCATTCGCGAATTTCAAAAGGCATCCACGAAACGATCAATGGGACAATTGATCCCAACCTAACGGAAAAGATAAACGAAGAATTTTCTTCTAATGAAAGAGGAGCATTCATCAAGAGATACCGCGCGAAGTGTAAGCTGTTAATTCACCCAGATTTGGAAAACGCATCTATAGTGGCACCTAATCAGAATGAGCAAGCGTTCTCGCCTAAAACAATATTTGGACAGAATGCAGGCCTTTCAAAAGAGCAAATCGATAGTTGGATCTACCGCTCCCCCGAACTTAATGCCATCTTGACCCATCAAATTTTTCTAGATGCGGTTAGAAATAACGAAAAAATTATCATCGTCACCGAGTACCAGATCCAATCGTCTCTATTTAAGCACTCGATTGAACACCTGTTTAGCTCCGAATTTCCAAAACTTAAAACCTTTGAATTCGGCGGAATGAAATCTGTCGATGAAAGAACAAAAACGTTAACAAAGTTTAAAAATAGAAAATCGGGAAAACCTTCCGTGCTAATGCTGATGTTAAAATCGGGAGGACAGGGACTTAATATACCACAGGCAGACACATTATTTCTTTTGCCCACGCCATGGAACCCCGGTCAAGAGCAACAGGCAGTTAACCGTGTGATTCGTGCTAACGAGACAAAAACAAAAAAAATCGTACACTTAATTTTCTCGAACATCCGCGTTTCGGAAC
>CAMFKA010000128.1 GCA_945957185.1 uncultured Chlamydiaceae bacterium
GCTCCGGTCTCGTGGGCTCAGATGTGTATAAGAGACAGGGGTAACAAATCGCAGATTAAACAGTTGGGTGCTCTGCGGGGTCTGATGGCGAAACCATCGGGTGCGATTATTGAATCTCCAATTACATCGAACTTCCGCGAGGGGTTAACGGTGTTGGAATTCTCGATCTCCTCCCACGGTGCGCGTAAAGGTTTGGCGGATACGGCGTTGAAAACGGCGGACTCCGGTTACTTGACTCGTCGTCTCGTCGACGTAGCACAAGACGTCATCATCACGGAAGAAGATTGCGGAACGCTCAATGGTATTGATGTTTCGGCGATTAAGCAAGGTCAAGAGGAACTGCTCTCCTTGAAAGATCGTATCTACGGACGTACTGTCTGCGACGACATCTACCTCCCGGGAGATAGCACTGTTCTGCTTGCAAAAGCCGGCGATGTGCTCACGATCCAACAAGCGGAAGCGATTGACGACTCCGGTATCGAAAGCGTCAAAATCCGTTCGGTGCTTACCTGCGAAACTCGTCGCGGCGTTTGCGAAAAATGCTACGGTATCAACTTGGCAAACGGACGTAGAGTCAGCCAAGGGGAAGCTGTGGGTATCATCGCTGCGCAGTCGATCGGGGAACCGGGAACACAGCTCACGATGCGTACGTTCCACTTGGGGGGTATCGCGTCCGCCAACGTCAGCCCGGAAATTGTTGCCGAGCACGAAGGGATCTTGATCTACTCAGACCTCCGCGTCGTGAAAAACGACGAAGGACACTGGATTGCTCTTAACAAGAACGGAGCGCTTAACATCGTCCGCGACGAAGGGCGTCCTATCGAAGAGTACAAGAAATTGTTGTCGACAAAGTCGCTTGAACCGCTTCAGACTTTCAACATCGAATTGGGAACGAAGATTCTTACTCCCGATGCTGCAAAGGTAAAACGAGGGATGAAGGTTGCAGAGTGGGAACAACACAACATTCCAATTATTTGCGACCGCCCTGGTTACGTGAAGTACGAAGACCTCGTGGAAGGGATCTCGACAGAACGCGATGTGAACAAGCAGACAGGTCAGCAAGAGTTGATCGTTAAGCAACACCGTGGCGTCTTGCATCCGCAAATCGTTATTTACGCTGATCCGGAGTGCACAGAACTGGTGGGTACATACCCGCTGCCGGCATGTGCGATTATCTCTGTAGTCGAAGGCGAATACGCAACTGCAGGTAAACTGCTTGCTAGATTGCCACGCGGTGCAGCGATGATGACAAAGGATATTACCGGGGGTCTCCCTCGTGTTGCGGAACTTTTTGAAGCTCGCAAACCTAAAGAATCCGCTGAGATCGCGAAGATTGACGGGGTTGTCGATATCCGTGGCGTTCAGAAGAACAAGCGTATCGTCGTTGTACGTGACGAAGTTTCCGGCATGGAAGAGGAACACCTCATCCCTCACACAAAGCACTTGGTCATCCAGCGCGGAGACCACGTTGTGAAGGGACAACAGTTGACGGACGGGGTTGTGATCCCGCACGAAATCCTCGAGATTTGCGGTGTGCGTGAATTGCAACGCTACATTGTGAATCAGGTGCAAGAAGTTTATCGCCTCCAAGGGGTAGATATTAACGACAAGCACGTCGAAATCATCGTACGTCAGATGTTGAAGAAAGTTCGCGTCACCGATCCGGGCGATACTAGCTTGCTGTTCGGCGAAGAGATCGATAAGAAAGAATTCGAAGCCGAGAACATTAAAGTGACTCGTGAAGGCGGAAAAGCAGCGCAAGCGGCACCGGTTCTTCTGGGGATCACGAAGGCATCGTTGAGCACCGAGTCGTTCATTTCTGCAGCGTCCTTCCAAGACACAACACGTGTCTTAACAGAAGCGGCTTGCGCAGGAAAAACCGACTACTTGCTTGGGTTCAAAGAGAACGTCATCATGGGACACATCATCCCAGGGGGAACGGGCTTTGCGTACCACAAGAAAGTTAAGAACTTCATCGACAAAGAGCATGAGGAAGATCTCGTGTTCTCCTTCGAAGACTAAGAAATTTCTCTTAAGAAGCCAGGGCAAAAACCCTGGCTTTTTCTTTGGAAAAAAAGGACAATAAAGACAATAAGGACCTTAAAGACACCAAAATTAAATTTTTGGCGTCCTTAAGGTCCTTATTGTCTTTATTGTCCTTTTTGCCGCTGAGCCCCAAACAATACACAACTCTCTTAAAATCATACATTTAATCAAAATACCATAAAGAATTTTTCGCAAAATTTATTATGTTATATAATTAAGTAGTAAGGCTAATTCAACTTTGGAGGGATTATGTCATCTATTCAACCTAGAGGCTCTAGAGATATTAGTGTGTTTAACGATGAGAATGTGGTAAGGGGCTTGACCCCCTCTCGCAATCCTAATGCTTATAAATTTAAAGCGGTGTCGGTGCGAGAAAACGTAGATCCAAAAACGCAAGAGATCACAAAAATAGTCTATTGGACGTTTGAAAGTCCGGGTGTTAATGGATTCGCTGACAGTGTACCTCAAGAAAAAAAGAGAGATAAAACAATTACAATTCAAAAACCTAGTCGTTGGGAAAACATATTTCGAGCTATTGCCAATTGGTTAGATTCCATTGTCGGAATCAAACATCTACCTATCGATCCTCGCTGTCTAGACATGAAACCTAATGACATTATACGTTTTCCAATTGCCGACAAAGATAGGATTCTTACCGAATTAGGACTTACAAGCTCTGTAGTTGCATCTGAAACTATGGATGATGACACAGTGTTTACTATCGTTCATCCTAAAGAAGCCACCTTTGTCATGCGTTCTGTTGAAGATGATCAGGGACGCGCCACTCAATACAAGTTAAAACGAGTCCCTTAGATTATAACGATCTCCGGTATCCTCCTCTCCAATTCATCCTCCCAGTACTCATGTTGCTGACGGGTAAATGGGGAGTGGGGGTGCTGCATGACACATACAAAGAGATCGCGGTTCGCTTCGAACACGAAGTTCATTTGCTCTCTGCTCATCTTACTCATTTCGTTGAATCTCAAATGAGAAAATATGTTCACCAAAAAATCGCCTGTCACAGGCATATCACCTTGCGCGCGACCATTAGTGACAACTTCTTGAATCTGATTAAAAATTCGTTGAGCTTCTTCGCGATCGGCGGGCTCTGTAATATGTTTCGCCACGTATTTGGAACTTAATACTGCCGTCGCTCCGCTGCCCGTCAAAGCCGTACCACCGATGCAGAAATTAGGGTCGAGAAAAGGCACGGGAACAGGATTGCAGAAATAGGAAGCACAACACAAAACAACCCCGAAAGCAGTAAAAGTCCATCCTCCGCAGGTTGCCGCTTGCTCGCAGGTGCTTTGTTTAGATTGATATAATTGTTCGGCAGTGAGGTGTGTTAAGTCCCTCCATTTAAGTTCGAGAGGCCTCGAGGCATCGACTCGATGCATCGATGTCCCCACACGCGGAGGTGTGAGCCTACGTCGAGGTGGTGAGTCTGCATCGTTTTCATCTGAGGGTTCATCTTCCGGACGTCCTGCAGGATAAAAAATTTCTTGTGACGCGGAGTTTAACGTTGGTGAAATCATAATTTACTCATTAATGGTTCACTATTTCTGGATCAGTGTACTCTGTCAACCAAAAAACGGCAATAAGGAGAAATTGCATCTATAAGAGTTTCCACCTGATGCGGGGTAGTAACTCCACCCCTGCCCTTGCCCTTGCCCCTGCCCCTGCCCTTGCCCAAATTTTTCATTTGACTATCAGGGCGAGACGTCTAGCCTCTGGTGCAAACTTCTACTATCGAATACTGTTTCGTAAAATTTGGGCAAGGGCAAGGGCATGGGCAAGGGCAGGGGATTTGGGTGAGGTGGTAAAGGTTGACAATTTGACGAGGATGCCGTTTATTAAGAAGAATGGATATCGCATTTTTAGGATTTCAATTCACGCCGATCTCGCTTGCTCACCAGGAACTGCTGGAAGCCCTCTTCCGCAAGTACCCGCAGCAGCTATCTACGTATACATTTTCCAGTCTATTCGGATGGTCAATTCTTAGACATTACGCATGGACTATTGTCGACGAAGAAACTCTTTTAATTACTTTTGTCGACAATGCAACCGGGCACCGCTATCTGATGCAGCCTATAGGGATACTCCCCACTCCCCTACAGCAGCAGCTTCTCAAACAAGCTAACACGCTCAACTATCCCCTCAAGATCTTTGAAGTCACCGAGCCTTTCATCCAAATGTTTCCGGAATTTTGCGGACATTTCAACATCGAGTCCTTTAGAGACCGCGCTAACTACCTTTACAACGCCTCCGATCTTGCGCTTCTTGAGGGGCGCGCATACGAAAAAAAGCGAAACCTCATTTCACAAATCGACAAAGTGTACAATTGGACCGTTTCATCCTTAGAAGTGAATGGCTCAACAGAGCAATTAATGGATTTAGGGATGAGTCAGACCCCTGACAATCATTTGAAAAACGAATTGACGGTGTTGGACAATATTTTGAATCACTTCGACGCCTTGCATTTGACGGGATACATGATAGGTATCGACAATAAACCCGTCGCGTTCTCCATTATCGACCACCTAAACCCCACAACAAAGGTCGTATATTTCGAAAAAGCGGATCGTCATTTTAAGGGGCTGTACCAGCTCATGAACCGGGAAACCTCGAAAATCATATACGACGAGGGGTACTCGTACATCAATCGAGAAGATGACTTAGGCTTAACAGGTTTACGAGATGCAAAAATGTCGTATCACCCCATCGCCATCATCCCCTACCACTTGCTGACGTACCGCAAATCGTCACCATCATAATTCCATTGAATTTGATATCGATAAGGTGTAAAAAATTAATTTTAAATCATTCAAGTAGGATATCATGACTTCAAAACCAAAAATTCTTGTCTTTGCAGGCTCTCTCAGAAAAGACTCCTTCAACAAAAAGTTGGCTAAAATTGCCGCAAAGGATGCCGAGGCTGCCGGCGGAGAGGTCACCTATATCGATTTGGCAGATTACCCGTTGCCTATCTACTCCGCCGATATCGAAGAAAATGAAGGGCTCCCTGCAAATGCCCTTAAGCTTAAAGAGTTGTTTTTTAACAACCAGGGCTTTATCATTTGTTCACCTGAATACAATAGCTCCATCTCCGCAGCATTAAAAAACGTGATCGACTGGGTTTCGCGCCCTGCATCGCCAAGCGAGGCGTTTCTTGCTCCCTTCAACGACAAGGTAGCGCTGCTATTAAGTGCTTCTGTGGGTGCTTTAGGAGGACTTCGCGGACTTGTGCATCTGCGTGCGATCCTACAAAACATCTTTGTGAACGTCATTCCCGGTCAAAAGAGTATTTCCGGTGCCATGGAGGCGTTTGATGCGACCGGCAACTTAAAGAGCAGCGAGCAGAAAGAGGTGATCAAGGACTTGAGCGCGAAGTTGGTGGAGGTAACACGCAAACTGAAAGGATAGAACCTTGAGAATAGAAACACACAAGACTCATGCGATTCTCCCCGGAGAATCGCTTTTTCATTTACTCGACACTTACCTCCCACGTCAAGAGGAGGATTCCATCGTGGTCATCACCTCCAAAATAGTCAGTTTATGCGAAGGGAGAGTGGTGCCTGGAGATGAAGTCTCTTGTAAGCGACAACTCGTCCGCAATGCTGCCGATGCGTACCTCGATGAGGAAGCCCCTTTTGATATCCAACTCACCATTACAAACAACATTTTGATCCCTTCAGCAGGAATCGACGAATCGAATGGGAACGGAAGCTATATTCTTTATCCTGAAGATGTGCAAGCATCGGCTTTATTGATCTGGAATCATCTTAGAAAGCGTGACGGGCTGAAACGGATTGGAGTCATCATCTCCGACAGCCACTCCACACCGTTACGTCGAGGCGTCGTCGGCATTGGCTTGGGGTGGTGTGGGTTCAAGCCTCTCTACAGCTATATCGGGAAACCGGATTGTTTTAACACGCCCCTTAAAATGACTAAAGTGAATGTGTTGGACTCATTGGCCTCTGCCGCCGTGTTTTGCATGGGAGAAGGGAATGAGAGCACCCCTTTGGCTACGGTCCGAGGCGTTCGTAACGTAGAATTCGAAGACTCCCCTCCCCTTGCAGAGGATTGTGAGGAGTTTTTAGTTCGCATGGAAAACGATTTGTATGCTCCCTTATTGAAAAATGGCAATTGGGTGTGGAACAATAGCAAGACAACGCGGAGACGCGGGGACGTATAGACGTCAACCTAAGGATTTATGTCGGCCCTTCAGGCCTCGATATTGTTTTTCCCCTTACCCAGGTTTCCGTTCGCTGTGCTCACTACAACCTGGGCGAGTGTGGCTACTTCTGGTTGAAAAGTGATTTTGAAGCCTCGCGAATG
>CAMFKA010000129.1 GCA_945957185.1 uncultured Chlamydiaceae bacterium
TCGGCAACGAAGATTTTTCCCTAACAGAATGGGCCCATTCCTTCAATGCGGCAATAGACGACGAAAGAAAAAGTAAAAACATCCTTCTCGGGTACTCCATGGGAGGTAGACTCGCCATGCATGCCGTCCTCGACAACCCAACCCTTTGGGATGCTGCTATCTTCATCTCCGCAAATCCGGGACTCGCCACTCCCGAAGAAAGAGCCGCTCGCCTTGAGCAAGATCAAAAATGGGCAAATCGCTTCCTTAATGATGCATGGGACCCTCTCATGCAAGATTGGAATGCGATGCCTGTATTTGGGAAAAGAAATCAAATAGCGGCACGTCCGGAGGAGCTCTACGATAGAACTCTCCTCGCTAAACAGCTCAAAAAATGGTCATTGGGAAATCAACATTCGCTAACGCAACAACTCATTTCCCTTAAAATTCCCACTCTATACATCGCCGGGGAAGAGGATTCAAAATTCTGCAAACTGCTAGACCCTTTCAAAGATCATGCTCGCGTCGCAATCATCCCTCATGCTGCCCACAGAGTTCCTTGGGATCAGCCGGACGCTTTTACAAATCAAGTTACCAATTTTATCCAGGAGTTATTATGACTGCTACAAAACAGCTTTGGACAACAATCAAAAGTTACGAAGATATCAAATACGAAAAAACCGAAGACGGCATCGGTAAGATCACAATCAATCGCCCAGAAGTTCATAACGCCTTTCGCCCCAAAACAGTGGACGAAATGCGCGACGCCTTCGAATTGGCACGCATGGATCCGACTATCGGCGTCGTCATCCTTACAGGGGAAGGCGATAAGGCATTTTGCTCGGGTGGCGACCAAAACGTCCGCGGAGTGGGCGGTTACGTGGGAGACGGCAACCTACCGCGCCTTAACGTCCTCGACCTCCAAAAGCAAATCCGCTCCCTCCCTAAACCCGTCATCGCTATGGTCGCCGGTTGGGCAGTGGGCGGTGGACACGTTCTCCACGTTGTCTGCGACCTCACCATCTCCGCTGAAAACGGCAGATTCGGTCAAGTGGGACCCAAAATGGGATCTTTTGACGGAGGCCTAGGTTGCAGCTACCTTTCACGTGTAGTGGGTCAGAAAAAAGCCCGCGAAATTTGGTTTCTTTGTCGCTTTTACAGCGCTAAAGAGGCGTTGGATATGGGACTGGTCAACTGTGTTGTTCCGCTAGAACAGCTAGAAGCCGAAACGTTAAAGTGGAGCCGTGAAATCCTTGAAAAATCACCATTAGCCATCCGCTGCTGCAAAGCCGCTCTAAATGCCGATTGCGACGGCCAAATGGGATTGATCGATCTGGCAGGAGACGCCACACTGCTCTACTACATGACCGACGAAGCGAAAGAGGGGAAAGAAGCGTTATTAGAAAAGCGTAAACCCGACTTTTCCAAATTTCCACGTCTTCCATGAAGCTACGTTACCACCCTTACCAGCTGAAGTTTTCACACAACTTCAGCACATTAGGTCAAAACACCATCCGAGAAGGGGCGCTTTTCGAAGTGACCTTCGAGGATGGCTTAATCGGCTATTGCGATTGCCACCCCTGGGTGGAATTGGGTGATCTGTCTTTGACAGATCAGTTGCGTGCCGCCAAAGATCCTGAACTCACTCCTCTATTAAAAGCATCGTTTCGGTTTGCCAGAATCGATGCCAAAGCAAGGCGCGATCAACGCTCTGTATTCCATGGACTAGAAATTCCTAAAAGCCACCAACTGATCTCGCTCGATCAAGACCTAACTCCTTATTTAAACGAGGGAATCACTTACTTTAAAATTAAAGTAGGCGTCGATTCCGATCGCGAGATGGCAATTCTGCAGCAATGGATTGAAACTCATCCACAAATTAAGCTAAGGCTCGATTTCAACGAACGGTATACGCGAGCAGAGTTTTTGGACTATTGGAGAGCGCTATCTGCAGAACTGCGCAGAGCCATCGATTTTGCCGAAGATCCCTATCGCTATCACGAAGCACAATGGGAAGAGGACCAAAAACACTTAGGCACTTGCTTTGCTGCTGACCACCGCTCCGGAGCGGCCTTACGTCACCCCGAATCTGCTCGTTATGTAATTCACAAGCCTGCAGTAGAGGAATTGCCCCACCCCCTCTCAAAACAAACGCGCCTTGTTGTGACTTCGTACGTAGATCACCCTTTCGGGCAGATGTGCGCAGCGTACTCAGCAGCAAAACTAAAAGGGTTGCATCCCAAACAAGTCGATTACTGCGGGCTGCTGACACATCGTTGTTATGAAACGGACCCATTTATTAATGAAATCCACTCAAACGGACCGTCACTACTGCCAACTCAAGGCACCGGTTTCGGTTTTAATACTCTGCTGCAGGAACTCCCATGGCAAAACCTGTAATCAATTGGTATGACGATTCCTCCTACGTCCTTATCAACCCACTGATGCCCGGAGATGTGCGTGAAAAATTATTACAAGCGGTAGAGCCCTATCAAGAACTGAAAGGGCATATCTGGCTTTCCAGTTCGGGAACGGAAAGCTTTCCTAAAATGATCGCGCTTTCTAAAACGGCATTCCTTGCTTCCGCAAAAGCCGTTAACGAGCACTTTGAAATCGAAAAAGAACACATCTGGCTGAACATCCTGCCCCTGTTCCACACAGGAGGCCTAGGAACCCACGCAAGAGCCTTGCTGTCCGGCTCTCCCTTATTCGATTTTTCTGAAAAAAAATGGGATCCTCACTCCTACGTGGAAAGGCTACGCGAATTGGAAGTTTCATTCTCCTCCCTCACAGCAACACATGTCTACGACCTCGTACAACTCGGACTTAGACCTCCGGAATGTGTCCAAGCGATCATCGTTGGCGGAGGAGCCCTCTCTCAAAGCCTACACGAGAAAGCTTTCGCTTTAGGATGGCCTTTACACAAAAGCTACGGAATGACTGAAACGTGCTCTCAAATCGCCACCGCACTCCACCCACACCCTAAAACGCAATTAGTGATTCTGAATCACGTCGAAATGCGCTTTGACACCAACGAATTCATCGAGGTAAGGAGCAGCGCACTCCTCACAGGCTACGTCAAAGGCAACGACCCCGACAGACAATTTATCGACCCAAAAGTCGACGGTTGGTACAAAACACAAGACAAAGGCCGAATCCTGGCTGATTTTCTCGAAATCTTTGGAAGGGGTTCCAATTTCATGAAAATTGGCGGAGAAAACATCAATTTCTCCGATTTAGAAATGGCTTGGGAAGCTGTCAGAATCAAACACCGCTGCCACCAAGACGCTGTTCTCATCGACCTTCCGGATGAACGGTTAGGCAAGAAAATTTGTTTAGCAGTTTCAGAAGCCCTCAAAGAGGTCGATTTCACCCCCCTGCTAGCAGATTTCTACTCTCGTGTGCTCCCTATCGCCAAAATCAGAGAGGTGATCTACGTTTCCGATATCCCCAGATCGGAATTATTCAAAGTGAAAAAAGAAGAGCTGCGTAAAAAGATCATAGGAGAGCACTAGTCATGGACTGCCAAGTATTACCAAGCGCTTTGCACGGAGAAATCACCGTACCTCCATCAAAATCGCAAACGCTGCGCGCTATTCTCTTCGCTTCCCTAGCTTCAGGAACCTCTACTGTCGATAACGCTCTTCTCTCGACTGATACAGCATCCATGATTGCAGCGTGTAAACAACTGGGAGCCAAAATCGAACAAAACGAATCCTCCTTCACAATCACAGGAGTGGGAGGAAAGCTTCATCCGCCTTCCACCTCCATCGATGCAGGGAACTCAGGGATAGTTCTCCGTTTTATCTCCGCTATCGCTGCACTCGGAAATGCTCCTATCGAAATCACCGGAGACCACTCCATCCGCACACAACGCCCCATGCAAACGGTGTTGGATGCATTATCCCTTTTGGGAGTTTCTGCAGCGTCGCTAAGCAACAACGGCTACGCCCCCCTTAAAATCCAAGGCCCTATGACAAGTTGGAAGACGACTGTGGAAGGAAAGGACTCCCAACCCGTTTCCGCGCTGCTCATTCTTGGGGCATTCTCGCAAACGCCTCTTGAAATCAATGTGCTACACCCCGGCGAGCTCCCTTGGATCGACCTAACCCTCTGGTGGCTCGACTGGCTAAAGGTCCCCTACACAAAACACGACTACAACAAATACACAGTCGGTGGCGGCCCTCCCATCCAAAGCTTCCACTATACCGTTCCGGGGGACATGAGCTCCGCAGCCTTCGCTGTCACCGCAGCCAGCATCCGCGGCACCGCTCTTCTAGTGAAGGGCATGGACTTTGACGATCCTCAGGGGGATAAAAAATACTTCGATCTTTTGGAAAAGATGGGAGCTAAATTGGAGCGACTTCCGCAGGAGCGCGCACTTAAAATTCATCCCGGAAGTCAGTTGCACGGCATCACAGCAGACCTTAACGACTGCATCGACGCCATCTGCATCATGGCAGTTGCTGCAACATTCGCTAAAGGGGAAACACTCATTACCAATGCGTCGATAGCCCGCACAAAGGAGTGCAACCGCATTGCAGCATTGGTCTCGGAGCTGTCAAAACTTGGAGCAAACATCCGCGAAACTGCCGATGGCCTTGCCATCACCGGAGCTCCGCTACAAGGAGCAGAAGTGTTTTCTCATAACGATCACCGCATGGCGATGTCTTTAGCAATCGCAGGGATGGGAGCGGCGGGAACGACACGCATTCGCGTCATCGATTGCATCCAAAAAACTTATCCCACTTTTATCAACGATTTCACTCATGCAGGAGCCAACATCCATGAATATCCTTCTTAGCGGCGCCCCTTTTGCAGGGAAAACAACCGTCGGCGAGCTGCTTGCAAAACATTTGAACATCCCCTTCATCAACACCGACCACTTGCTGGAAGAGAAGCACGGGACGACGTGTTCGGATTTACACCGTCGCTACGGAGACACCGGATTTAGAAAGCTGGAAAAAGAGGTTTTAGACCTTTTATCTCACCATTCCGGGAGTCATGTGATCTCTCTTGGAGGAGGCGCTTTAGAAAATGGAGATATCGCATTAACAATCAAAAAATTAGGAAAAGTCATCTACCTTTCCTGCTCGTTCGATGAGCTCTATCAACGCTTAAAAGCTAGTAGTAGAATCCCGGCCTACCTCGATCCCGCAGCTCCGGAGCAAACCTTTCGCTCTCTAGTGGAAAAAAGGGAGCCCACTTACGCCGCGTTAGCTGATTTTATCATCGATGTCACCACCCTTACGCCCGAGCAAGTCGTCGAAGAAATCGTCTTGCTTAATCCCCTGAATTAAATTAGGATGAGGTCATTATGGGAAGCAACTCCTTCGGGAATCTATTTAAAATTACGACCTTCGGAGAATCGCACGGCAAAGCGATCGGTGTTGTCATCGACGGCTGTCCCGCCGGACTCGATCTCTCTGAAGACGACCTTCTTTATGACCTCTCCAGACGAGCTCCCGGGAAAAGTCCTTACACCACTCCTCGAGGGGAACCCGACCTTCCTGAAATCCTTTCGGGAGTTTTTGAAGGAAAAACCACAGGGGCGCCCATCGCCATTCTCATTCGCAACAGCGATGCCGACTCCTCGAAATACGAGCCGATTAAGGAGTTGTACCGCCCCGGGCATGCAAACTACACCTACCTTGAAAAATATGGAATCTTTGATTGGCGTGGAGGAGGACGTTCGTCTGCCCGTGAAACTGTCGCCCGCGTTGCTGCGGGAGCAATTGCAAAGAAGATCCTACGCAAGTGGGACGTTGAAATTGTGGGATACATGATTCAGATCGGCACCGTAAGAGCCTCTGTCAATCCTTCGAACGTCACTGCTGCGGAAGTCAGTGAAAGCGCCGTCAACTGCCCCGATAGCGTAGCAACAGAAGCAATTGTGAAACAATTGCTCATTGCGATGGAGGAAGGCGATTCGCTTGGAGGCATTATCGAAGTGGTCGCCAGGAACGTTCCTCCGGGGTTGGGAGACCCTGTTTACGAAAAAATCGAAGGCAATCTAGCGAAAGCGATGATGAGTCTGCCAGCGACGAAGGGATTTGAGATCGGTTCCGGCTTTGCTGCTGCGTCGATGAAGGGATCGGAACACAACGATCTTTTTATTAAAGACTCTTCTGGTGTACGTACAGACACAAACAATGCCGGAGGCACGTTAGGGGGGATCACTACAGGGATGCCTTTGGTATGTCGAGTGGCATTTAAGCCTACCTCCAGCATCAAAAAAGAGCAGCCCACAATCGATTCAAAAGGCAATAAAGCGAACTTTAAGCTACCGGAAGGCTCACGACACGACCCTTGTGTAGCAATTCGTGCAGTTCCGATAGTCGAAGCGATGACCGCCCTAGTCCTTGTCGACGCCTTATTAATGGCCCGCCTCTCC
>CAMFKA010000130.1 GCA_945957185.1 uncultured Chlamydiaceae bacterium
ATACAGGATTAACAGGAACGGCAGGTGCCACTGGAGCAACGGGTGCAACAGGAGCTACTGGCTCCACTGGATCTACAGGAGTTACTGGTGCAACAGGACCGACGGGAGACACAGGATTAACTGGTGCTACAGGGCCCACTGGGCCAACAGGACCTACCGGGGCGACAGGAGCAACTGGTGATACAGGATTAACAGGAACGGCAGGTGCCACTGGAGCAACGGGTGCAACAGGAGCCACTGGCTCCACTGGCTCTACAGGAGCTACTGGTGCAACAGGACCGACGGGAGATACGGGATTAACTGGTGCTACGGGAGCTACAGGGCCCACTGGGCCAACAGGACCCACCGGACCGACAGGTGCAACGGGCAACACAGGGTTAACAGGAACAACGGGCGCTACCGGAGCTACAGGTGCAACTGGCCCCACAGGTCCCACAGGCCCTACTGGCGCAACAGGTGCAACAGGAGCAGCAGCGACTCTTTATAATTTTTCAGCTAGCATTTCGAGTTTATCTGTGTTGACCGGAACGCAATTGACAGGCTGGTCAACTGCAGATCCGTTCTACACAGGAACAGGTTTTAATGCTACTACAGGGAATTTTACAGTGCCTGTAACAGGAAAGTATGCGATTAAAATAACAATCAATTATAAAACTCCCGGTGCAATAACAGCGTCAATAGGAGGTTCGGTAAGTCCTTCGTTTGTCATAAGGAGAACATCTCCTTCAACGCTTGATCTCATTGCCGGCAATGTTCCTGCGTTGAATGTGAACGTAGCATTGATATTGACTCTTCGAGTGATTCTCGAATCTGGAGTGATTGTTTTGGCAGGAGATGTGAACTTAAATGCAAATGATGTGTTAGGAGTATTTTATGTGCCCAACGGCTTAACGATAGCGCTGGGATTGGGAAGCGTGAACCCTCCGGGCGTGATCTGGTCCATGCATTCAATTTAAAACGGCACAGACGTAATGGAAGGGTGGAAGAAAAATTGTTATGCCGTCAAGCTAGTTACAATAATGATGAGCACCATGTGGTGGAACTCTCTCTCTGCTGAAACAAAAACTGGATTAACATTGTCAGGCAATGTGGGAAGAACGATTGCCACCTCACAGAGTTATGAAACGTTAAACTTTACTCATGCGATCGTGCAGCCGAAGGGAAGTTTTTTGTATATAGCCAAAGGGCATTATCTCAATAACGCCAATTGGGCGGCAAATCTTGGAATTTCAATTCGAAAAACAAAAGCACAACGACTCATAGGAGTTAATTTCTTCTATGACACCTTGAATATAGAGAAAACCTATCATCAAGCCGGAATGGGTATCGAACTTTTAGAGAAAACAAATTCTTTTAGAATAAACATCTACCAACCCATAGGAAATAGAGCCTATTCCAAGTTGTGTGCACGTTATGATTACCCCGGAGGCTATAGCATCGTGCAGACCGATAGAAAAGCGGCGCTTTCAGGCGTGGATGTTGAGTATTCCAAAAAATTATCTTTTTTTGAAATTGGAGTAGGGGGTTATGGGTATATTCCAAAGAGATCAAAATCCAAAACCGGAGGAAAAATTAGAATCACATCTTCGTTAGGCAGGTATTGGACACTTCAGGCATTGGCTAGCTATGATTCAAACTCTCACATGTTAGTCCAGGGAACATTAAGTTTTTCGATCCCTTTTTTTGGAAACGACACTGACACGCGCTACTATCAACCGGTCTATCGCCAAGACATCATCTTAAGAGGATCTAATTACTACCCTTGGTGTACGAATTATTGAGCTTTTCCTTAGCAAACTGAAGGTTTTTTTCCACGCAGTCGCGAACATTTTGTGGAATAGTTTGATTTAAAATCTCTTCAGACAATGTTTTGCACTCCTCGTACTTTCCTAGCCAATAGGCAGCAATGGAATTTTCAAGTTTCAATCCATACTCATAGATCCACCCTTCCAAAAAAAGACGTTCGTCAGGATAAGGCATCGCCAATGCGATCTTGCTGAGGGAGTAGCTTGTGGCGTAGTCGCCTTTAATTCTATACCATTTTGCCAGATAGTATAAAGGCTCTGCACGCGAAGGCCTAAAATGAAACGCTTTAAAATAACTTTCAAGGATCTCCTCGGCAGGTTTTTGTAGCAGTTCATTTAAGATAGCGATTTGCAAAAGCGACCAATAAACCTCTTGGTCCCACCCTTGCATCGCCACGCGTATTTGGTAATTTTTAATCGCTTCCGGGATGTTGCCCGCATCTTTATACGATTGTGCCAAATAAAATCTTGTACGTGTCTCGTTAGGGTTTTTTACAACCTCATTTTCCAACAGTGCAGCGTCATCATCAAATTTTTTAGGATTTTTTGATCTCGCGCCATCCGTGTAAACAATATTAACAATACCCTCTAAAGCATCGGAAGAGGGGGGAGTGTTAAAAGTAAGAACTTCATGAAGGCTTCCAACCCACTGACAAGAAGCTGCATTGCTGACAAGTCTCAGTCTGTCGTAATGCAATCCGCTATATTTTGTGTGGATGTAGTAGCAGTCTTTGTTTAGTGAAGGAAATTTGTAGTCTCGATCGAATTCAAAGACCTCGTCAGCATCAATGAAGAGGATGTAATCAGATTTATCCCTTGCTAAGTTCAAAGCTTCGTTGCGGTTATGTGCAAAATTTTCCCATGGCCTCTCGTGTAATTCCCCCGGAACGTCTTTCATAAACGCTTTGACGATATCCTGAGTCCCATCAGTAGAACCGGTGTCGACAATGACCCAATAATCGATCAAAGGTTTCACCGTTTCCAAACACCTCTCGATGACGGAAGATTCGTTTTTGATGATCATGTTCAGGCAGACGCTAGCCTCTATAGTAAAGCCATAGCAAAGAAACGTTAAAGCAGAAAAGAAAATGAGCAGCAATCGCATAGATGAAATGTCCTCGTTCTTTTTCAGAGAAATAAATCGGTATACAACGAAGGCGATTTATTTTGCGACGCAATCCATGTAATCTTGTTCATATTCAATCGAAGCGTTTACCAAAGCACGAAAAGTCGGAATCGTGATTTTGGTAGGAAGTTTTAACGCATCGGACCTGTCTATCAAGTTTTGCTCTTGAGCAGCGACTCTTTGCGGGTCGTTAGCGATTTTAATGGAGGTCGCTTTAATATCGCCTGCTCTTTTGACGTATGCAGTTCTTTCCGTTAAAAGCTGTAAGATTTCGTTATTGATTCTGTCAATTTGTACGCGCACGTCCGGAATGGAGTGACACGACTCTTGAGCAATCTTGTAGTAATCATCGAGAGTCGTGAGCTCAGAAAAAAGTGCGACAGGCAGCGTTGCCAATGTCATTAAAGCAGTAGGGAGAAGCCATTTCATACGATAAATTCCCTGTTGAATCTGTTTTTTTTTCTCGATGTTGCCTTCGAGTGAGTTAAAATTCAATTTTAATCGAGTCATTTTTTTATGTTGAATAAAATCGTTTGAATTGTTATAATATTTATTTAAACTTTAACGAGGGTTTTACAATGAACGGTTTAAATATTTTTTTTAATACTGAAGTGAAACATTCCGGCACTTTAGCTTGCATTGGTGATATAGGTCTTACTCCTGTTCGTTATCTTTTTAATGGCTCAACAATTAGTAAAATAAATTTGCGACCAAGTAATGAAATCGCAATTCATCACGTTGCCTCTTTTCACAAAAATGGCATAGAAAATATTTCTAGAACACATTATTTGCTAAAATCGTCTTCGACCGGAATGATCAAAGCAGCTCTTTCCATTGTATTTCTGATTCCCGGCCTCATTATTGGCGCTGCATTTAAAGGAGCGGCGTATTTGTTTTCGAATGTAAGAGCAACGCACAGTTTAGTGAAGCTGCACTTTACGCCTATTAGCAGGACTATCGGCAGTGTCAATAAACCAATTACAAATGCAGATCAGTTGAATAGGGCCCTTCGTGATGAAGCTTCCACCACCCCAACAAATCAGCTCACCGACACTTTAATTATTCATGGTGATGGAAAACTTAAAATTAATGAAGATCCAGGCATTCTTCGATTTAATCCAATGAAGTTAATCTTGGTTGGCGCCCAGATTGTTCATAAACCAACTCTTCATGGAAAACTTGACGATGCTTTGTGTGATAGTGGAAATTGGGAAAGTAGTGTAGTGCGTGATGGAGGTTCCTCAGGCAGCACTTTCGTTAAAATTCAACAATGCACTTCTATTGCAGATGCTTTACGAGCGCAAGCGCCCCGCAGAGGTAGGTTGACTTGTAAACGTTATCATCAGATTTTTCAAGTTCCAAGTCCACAACCTCAAACTTCATAGCTTTTTGATGGGTGTCATGCGTGCATGACACCCATCAATGTTTTTCTTGACAGCTGAAAAGGGATTTAAGACAATCCGCTAGCAACTGCTACAAGGATATTTGATATGACAGATCTCATTCCTCGCCATGGAGGGTATAAGAATTTAAAAATTTTTCGATATCACCATTAGATTTTGTGACTTTCAACAGCCGGCATCTCATTTGTCATGTGATTCCATAAGAAGAAAGTATTTGAGTTAAGCCATTTCATACGATAAACATCCTGTTGAAGCTGTTTTTTTGCTCAATGTTGTCTTCTGGTGAGTTAAAATTCAATTTTAATTTATTTAGTTTGTATTTTATTGAATTAAATCGTTCGAGTTGTTATAATGTTTCTTTAATCCTTTACAGAGATTTTACAATGAATGGTTTAAGTGTTTTTTTGAATTCTAGAGTGGAAAATTCAGGCGTTTTAGCTTGGATTGGCGATAAAGGCCTCGCTCCTTTTCGGTATCTTTTTAATGGCGCAACAATTTGTGTTCAACCACGTGATTCAGATAAAGAAATCGAAATCCATCACGTTGCCTCCTTCCACAGATTTGGCATAAATCATGCATCTAACACAGGTAATTTTTTAAGATCTTCTTCAACAGGAATGATCCAAACAGCTCTTTCCATTGTATTTCTGATTCCTGGCTTCATTATTGGCGCCGCATTTAAAGGAGCGGCGTATTTGTTTTCGGATATAAGAGCAAAGCACAGTTTAGTAAAGCTGCACTTTACACCTATTAACAGAACGATAGGTAGTGCCGAAAATCCAATTACAACCGGTCCTCAGTTGATAAGGGCTCTTCGTGATGAAGCCCTCAACACCCCAAAAAATCAGCGTACTAATGCTTTGATTATTCATGGCAGTGAGGAGCTCAAAATTACTGCAGACCCGGGGATTATTCAATTCAATCCAATGAAATTGATATTTGTAGGTGGCTTTCAGACTGTTCACGAAGCATCCTTTTACCGACCTGACGATGCTATGTATATGCCTGGCAAGTGGCAATTCAACAGGTATCATGTAGTAGTTGAAGGAAATTCACGCAACATGTTCTTTAAAACCTGTAACGTCGAATCTGTTGACGAAGCTTTAGCGACGCAAGCTCCTCGAATAGGAGGGTTTACTTGCAAGCGTTATCATCAGATTTTTCAAGTTCCAAGTCCACAACCTCAAACCGCATAGTTTTTTGATGGGTGTCATGCGTGCATGACACCCATCAATGTTTCTCTTGACAGCTGAAAGGGGATTTAAGACAATCCGCTAGCAACTGCTACAAGGATATTTTGATATGACAGATCTCATTCCTCGCCATCGAGGGTATAAGGATTTAAAAACTTTTCGATATCACCATTAGATTTTGTGATTTTCAACAGCCGGCATCTCATTTGTCATGTGATTCCATAAGAAGAAAGTATTTGAGTTAAGCCATCCTTCTCCTCTTATGAGTGTGAGAGTGTCGCCTGGTTCCCATTTGCTCAAAGGACCAAACTTGTGTTGAAAAAATGTACCAAACATATTCGTGTCCGTTCTGAAATAAACCGTTCCATCGCTTAATGTCATATAATTTGTATCGTTATCAAAATCTACAACCCACAAACAGTCTGAACAATCGACAGAAGGGGGGCGTTTCAACGTAACCCAAGCCGTTTCTTTTTGTGAAAGATTCGTGATGATGAGAAGGAAATCAGTAAAGTTGCCAGTACTCGGATATCGCATTTCAATAGTATCGCCAACTGACCAATGAGACACTTCTTGTTGTTCTATCCATCCCCATCCCAATAATTTCCAAGCTCCACCGAAATAACTGATATCCCATTCAGAGCCATCGCTTAGCGTTAGAGCAAGACCTTCGTCATCAAACCCTTTCACAGATAAGTAGGCGTTAACATTTAAGGATTTGGATTGTGACGGATTTTCAGCGCTCTCTGTTGCAAAGCTATAGCCGGCAAACACTGTAAATAAAAGAAAAGCTAACATTCTCAT
>CAMFKA010000131.1 GCA_945957185.1 uncultured Chlamydiaceae bacterium
CTTGAATTCTCCTCAGTGTTCTCACTGGCTCAGTGGTTAATTATGCAACAAGACCAAAAACAACTATATCTTGGTTAACCACTGACTTTAACTAAATAAATACCGAAATCATGATTCATTCGTTATAAAAGCGAATCGTCAATGGTGAGCAACCCATCAGTAAAACCACACCGTACGCGACCTCCACGTCCCTTAGGTCCCTACGGTCTCTTTTGTCGCTAATGTCCCTGTCCCTTCGTCTCTACTGTCCCTTCCCATCCAAACTCTTGACTAAAAATTAATTTTGTGTTATAATATTCTTACAAATTAAAGGATTTTACACTCATGGTTAATTTTATTAAATCACTGTTTACTTCATCATCCTCCACTATAAAACTCACCGCTAGCCAAAAGCTTGATTTGCAATTAGTCGACGTCGAAATCCCCACCTTCCACATCGATGAAGCCCTCCCCCTCGAGCATATCCCCCTCTCCCCTGAGGAAATCCGTAAGCACTCCATGCTCGGCAAAATCGCGGCTTCTTCAAAAAAAACTCCCGATACGTTTGGCCATTTTTGCCGCAGTTTCCTTGGAGAAAACATCGAATTTATTAACATTGGTCAGTCCGTTTCAGCCTTCCATTCGCTTTTACAAAACTTTCCTCCTGAGTCAGAAATTACAGAAACATTGAAGTTTCAGCTCGAACAGTTGAATAAAACGCAAACCGAACTCAACAAACTCCCCAACAAAAAAAATCAACGTATTAAAAAATTAAAAGAAATTGCCAGTGCATTCGCTGAGGAAGTGCACTCCCTTCAGCCGGGCGAATCCCGTTTGTTGACGGGCAAATTTTCTCGTCCCGCAAAAATAGAGCACAATTACCATGCAATTCAAGAAAATGTCGCACTCATTTATGAATTTACAAAAAATCAAAATGGCACTTATACAATATCCATTTGTTCTTCTTCGAGACTTCGGGATTCAAATATTTTTTTCAATAGTGACAAAACCCGTTTGACTCCGCTAATTTCTTACAACGAAGTTGCCGAAAAAGACTTATTTTTGAACGATTCATCAGATATCAAAAGCACTTTTTTCTTAGGACTTTTGACGCTTGCAACTACAAATGAGACGAACATCACTGAAAGGCAAGTATTACAAGCTTTTAAGTTTCTTAAAGTGGATCCAAAGCCTTCCAACGAGTGTGCTTCCCGCGTGTTAGAGCGCTTTCCTTCACCTGAATTAGCCTCTCTATCTCCCACAGCATCTTTTAAAGTGTGGATCAGCAAAATAGCTGGAAACCAAGATGTCTACCGCAAGGTCATGTTCCAGCTGAAATTCACAGCTTTTCTCTATTTATTTAAAGATCTTGAGGGGTCTATTGATTTCGACAGCTATGACGGAGAGTATTATAGAGGAGTCATCGAAACTACCGCACGCAACCTGTTGCGTAGGGCTAAAAAAATAGGCGATACCACCTCCAAGCAATCCACAAGAGGTTCCGTGTCGCGTCCTGCTCCTAGCTCCTCCTCAGTTTCAGCAGAAGAACCTACGAATGACTTACACTTGGGAAATATTACTTTAACCTCCGCTATCGCCACTGCTTATGACGCTCTTGGTCGCGTATTAGAAATCAATCGTCGGATTAAAGCTGAACGTCTTTCTCAAATACATTTAGCAATTTTAGCACCGCCGCCTTCGGATAAAGAGACAATAACCTCTTGGACAACATCAGAGCTGAGTTTATCCTCCTCATCCAAGAGTGGTTTTAAAAATGCACTTCTCCCCGATCTTATTTCTCCCGACTTTGACAACGGCTTGCCGGAGTTAAAGAGCATGAATTGCTTTAACAATTCAACCGCTGAAACCTTTTCTAGAGAAACGCTCGAAAACTACATACTCCAGCTTCCTATTCCTGCTCTTAGCTCAAAACGCTTCATTCCCCCATCTATTCCCACATCTTCCTCTTCCGTACAGGAAGAGACTCCACTCGCAGAAACAGTTGAAGAATCGACTCAATATTGGGATCGACTTGATTCGGCGACACGAGACCGCATTCTCAATGATCTGTTAGATCTATTACGACTTTATTACGATTCGTCAAATCCCCGATATAAGTTATCTCCTACAGCGACACAACAGGCAACCATTTTGACATTTCATGCGATCCTCCACTATCTTATCGTCTTAAAAGACCGTGAAAGTGTGCTTGCTCGTGGAGGAGGCCCTAGCATCGAAGGCTTCAGAGCTGATTACTACGGTTTTAGCATCAATGACCTCAACCTCGTCTATCTCGATGCAAAAGAGTATCAACGGATTCAAGAAGCTCACGCCTACTTTAAGGAATACGATGCACGTGCACAACATCAACACGAGCCATTGTTGTCTGTAACGCTAACCAATGACAACATTTTTTCTCTTGCTCCTACTACAGAAACCTATTACCATCTTCTTTTCAATGCGATTCCCCAATTAGATCAGGAAGTTGAAGAACTCGCAAAAAAACACTTCGACTACTTAACGGAAGAGCAGATCCAAATTGACTACGAAAAAGAGGCTGAACAGCATAATCAGTGGCTGACAGCTAACATTAATTGGGAAGCGCTTCAAGCCTACAATAGTAGTCGCACAGAATATGATCGAAAATTTCAACTGTGGACAAATTCCCCTGAAAAACATGCAAAACCACTCCTTCCCGAGGAAGCTTCAGCGGAGGTATTAGCTGCTGCCCCTCCGGGAGACGAACCGCCTAAACCGCGAATGAAGGTCAATATCCCCTTACGCACTTCAAAAACACTGTTGATGGCAGAACATAGTCATACGATTTTGAAAAAATACAATCTCTCGCACCTTGAACAGCTTAACATGATTGGATATTACTGTAGAGGGTTGCTTCATAAATCGCCAAACGCAGACATTTCCGCATACAATCATTATGGGTTTTTCAGATCGTCGCCCTATGATGAATCAATGAGATTCAGAAACCCTATACTTAACCTTACGCTCCATCCTGATTGCCTTAACTTAGATAACCAGTTCTCCCCTTTAACAGCACAAAACACTCAAATTATCGGCTCCGATGTTACGAAACGACGATCCGACAAGCGCGGACGCCCGCTTGCCGAAATTCAAACGCTGACAAAAGAAGGGTTTAACGCTCTTGGCATACGTCTTCTTCGAGCAGTTTCAGAGTCGGAGATCCCCCCTTATCAATTGATCTATGAAGCCAGACAAAATTTGGAAGAGTTGAGGAATCCCGAGACACAATCGCTCTTCTTTCGACTCTTTTTCCGCTCTCCTATCACATCGAGGAATCATGCTAAATTAGGAGCGGGAGAGACGTTAGCGGACAAAGACGATCGCGCTTTGTACGATCTGTGTTGCGGTTTTATTTCTCAGGGAATCTTACACTTTAGAGGTCAAAATGATGGTATTGCTGGAGCTAAATTCTTCTTCGAGTTTGCCTACTACATTGCCAAATATTTGAAGGACAGCGGAAAAGACCTGCGTGCCGATGCTGTGAATCAGCAGGCAGAAATTGATAGTTGGCTAAAAGATCTTCGCTTGAATAAAGATGAGAAAGCGTCCCTACACTTTTACAAACTGCTATTTTATTCGCTATACGGTTTTGGATTAGCAGAAAATGATGTGATCGACCTTTACACCTCTTGGATCATTTACAAAAATGATTATCCGGACTCTATCCCTAAAAGAGAGGCTCATGATCGCTTAAAAACTCACATCGATTTCTTTACGAAAAATCTGATAAACAGATGCGAGAACGACCCCTCACTCGTCAATCGACTGGGTGACGGCATTCTGAAAAAATTAGGCTTAAACGACACTTCCGTTGCTTCTGAGAGTAGCAGTCCAAAAACATGGAAACATGAACAGCACACATTAGTTATAACTAATGCCTCTAGAACCGTCACCCATAGCATTGATTTGGTTCACGGCATTGTTTACACTCCAAATGGCGGATACCAAGCTTATGATTCCTCTGTACGCGAATCATTGAAACAAGATACCGTGTTTCTAAGGATTTTTAAGGGGTCAACCGACTTTGATTTTCAACCTATCGGAGAAAATCGATTTAAATTTAAGGTTCCCGGAGAAGATGATGAATATCAAGTCATAAAAGGTGACTATAGCTGTGTTGTTTATCGACGATTTGCAGATTCACCGCTCTGGTATAAACATGACTTGTCTGATCAATATTTCCGTGATCATTTTCCGAATTTGCTACCGGATCATTGCATTTGGAGGTTACCTTCGAACACTGCTGACACCAATCCCCATATCGGTTACATCACTTCCAAAAAAGATCGGAGCCGTAAATTTGTCATCAACAATGACAACACGGTCTTTGAAGTGGGCGAAAACGGCCGTCGCATTACCCACGTAAGATTGAACTTTCAATCTTCTGCTCCTTCAGATGCTATCGGCTATATCGACGAGACTGACACCATCAGCATGATCAAATCGAGAAGACTCGTTTCTTTAGAAAATAATCCTCTAGTATTCATCCGTAGTCCGGAAAATAAAATGGTGTGGTCGGAAAACCACCAATACGCGTTATCCAGAAACGTTCCCAAGGGATATGTCAAAGACTACGAATCTACCTTATACCTACAACCATTAAAATCGAATCTCCCTCCCAAACTACTCGTCTATTCCCAAATATCGAATTCAAAAGACACAACGCACTATTTTTGCTACAACATTGAAAACGGAAATCTGACGCCAACATCGGTAGAAGCACAACTTTGGTTAGCGTTCCTACGTTTTGACAAAGAACATAATCCTACAGCAGCAATCGCTCTCATCTCGATGCTGCCAAAAAATGAAAAACTATCTTCGACATCCCTTCACATTCTCGGGATGATTGCAGAATCTTCTTTTTCAAAAATGGGGCTTCCTTTTCTGAACATGAAAATGGCCGTTCTTCACGCTGCGGCTCGGATAATGTGGGACAAACAGCTCAAAAGCAATGAACCGATTCAAGATTTCGCTCCTCTCAGAACACAGTTAGAATATCTTTTACATTCGTTCGAATCGATTAACAACATCTCGATCGACTGCAGACTCCCCTTAGAAATGGAAGAGCTGCTAATTCGTGGGATGTTGTCCTCCATGAAAATGAACGATGAATTCAGTAAAAATCGCGTCAGCGGATTTTCTGAAGCGAGTTGGCAAGAGTATGTCCAGAAGAAACTAATGACACGATTGGAGATCATTACAGGTTCCTTAACGGCAGGATGGCAGATTCACCAAGTCGATACTAAAATAGACAAAAAGAAAAATACTAAATCAGTCCCCGATTTGTTTCCTGGGTTCCAGCTAACTTCCAGAGCATTACGGGATCCATCAAAAAAAGCGAGCACAGTCACTCAATTCAAATCCGCTATGAGGATCTCGTACGACCTAAATGTGAACCCTATCGAAAGCTTGGAACCTCCTGTCTATGCTAACAATATTGCCTTCAGAATGTCTGTTGTAAAAACCGCTAGCGTCGGCAGTCCGGAGCAAGTTCAAGAGCTCCTATTTTGGATAGAAAATTGGAGGCAACATTGGAAAAAAATCTCCTACTCCCTTTCCACAGATACACTCGACCCATTGATACGAATTTTACAAAATGCTAGCAAACTTCCCGAATATATCGACGTTACAGATCAAAATCACTCTCCGGAAGATGTGTTTGATTATCTATACAAGTTGCAAGACATCGTCACTCAGGACTATCGTTCTCATCAATCACGGTCTACAAATTTTCGTTCAACTCAGAAGAGCCGTGAAACAAATATCAAGGGCGCATTTCCCATTCAGCCGGCCTCTACATTCGACTTAAAGCCTACAAAAGCACTCGAACACCGCGGTGAGGAGCACAAAATTGAAGTCACCATCCCCGAAAACGAGCCCCGATGGTCACAGCTTCATGCGTGGAAAAAGAGATACCTCAAAAAAGTGGATAGAGAAACACCTCACGAGCGCATTTCCTTTACTTTCGATGACGACATGCTTCCTGAAGACGGAGAAAACTATCGAGAGGCGTTGACTCGTACTCTTGAGAACGTACAAGTCGATTATGACGAAGGGGTTAAAATCAACCGTGCTGTCAAAGAGTACTCCATCACAAATGAACAAGCTCGAGAGCTGCGAAACGAAGCGTTGCAAACGCTAGAAGCTGCAAAACAACAAATGCATTTTGAAGAGCACTCACTAGTTGAAGCGATGAACAAAGAACCTACTGACGAAACTGAAAGGTTGTTAGCTGTCTCTTATACACATCTCCGAGCCCACGAGACCGGAGCCTATCGCGTA
>CAMFKA010000132.1 GCA_945957185.1 uncultured Chlamydiaceae bacterium
TGGCTGACAAAGAAGATAGCTATAAAGAAGGCGTAGATTAGCAAATTTTTGCCACAAATCCCCCGGCATTTTGCTTAACAAACTTCTTTTTTCGTGGACCACTTCATCGTGTGAGAGTGCGAGGAGATATCTTTCCGAAAACGCATAGAGAAGTCCAAAAGTCAAATCGTTTTGGTGGTAGTGGCGGAATAACATGTCGACTTGGTAGTAGCGGAGAGTGTCATTCATCCATCCCATATTCCACTTCATATCAAAGCCTAAACCGCCATGCTCGACTGCTTGAGTAATCCCGGGAAACGCGGTCGACTCCTCCACAATCATCATACCGCCGGAGCACTCTCTTTTCACAATCGAATTGAGGTGTTTAAAGAATTCAATCGCTTCCAAATTCTCACGATTGCCGTAACGATTGGGGATCCACTCCCCTTCTGCTCTTCCGTAATCTAAGTAAAGCATGGATGCAACGGCATCCACTCTTAGGCCGTCGATGTGCATCACCTTCAGCCACCAAATGGCGTTGCTGATGAGAAAATTCACCACTTCCGGGCGCCCAAAATTGAAAATATAGGTATTCCAATGAGGGTGCAACCCCTGCTTCTCATCGGCATGCTCGTACAGCGCGGTGCCGTCAAATTTTCCCAAGGAGAAATCATCGGTTGGGAAATGCCCCGGCACCCAATCGAGCAAAACGCCTATCCCTTGGCTATGGAGATGATCCACAAACCATTGGAAGTCAGCGGGAGTTCCGTAACGGCTCGTTGCGGCGTAAAACCCCGACACTTGGTAGCCCCATGACTCGTCCAATGGGTGCTCCATAATTGGCAATAACTCCACATGTGTGAAATGGAGCTCCTTACAGTACGCTGCAAGCTCAACGGCGAGTTCGCGGTAGTTGGGAAAATGGTCGCCTCGCTTCTTCCAGGAACCTAAATGCACTTCGTAGATGTTCATGGGTTCGTGTCGATAGTCGCGGCGGTTGCGTTGCGCCATCCACTCCCCATCGCACCACTGATGCTGTTGCACATCGGCAATGACAGAGGCATTTTCGGGACGCATCTGGCTGCTAGTGGCATAAGGATCGGCTTTCACCAAAATCAACCCATCGTGGGTTTTGATTTCAAACTTGTAACGGCATCCCTCTTGAACTCCGGGAACAAATAGCTCCCAAATTCCGGAATTCCCCAAACTGCGTAGTGGATTGACTCTTCCATCCCAGTGGTTAAAATCGGCAATGACGGAGACACTCTTCGCATTAGGTGCCCAAACCGAAAATTTGACTCCCTTGACCCCTTGATGCTCCGTGAGCCTTCCGCCCATGACTTTATAAATTTCGTAGTGCGTGCCTTTTCCAAACAAGTAGAGATCTACCTCTCCCCACGTCGGTAAAAAGGCGTAAGGGTCGTGCGCGAGAGACCCGTCATTGTGATACACTTTGTAATCGTAAATAGTAGTGTCGGCAGGAACTGAGGCTTCAAATAATCCGGCAGGATGGACTCGTTTTGTATACGCCACCTCTCCTTTAAGCTGAAAGAAGATCTCTTCTGCTCCGGGTCTCCAAAGGCGGATGACTTTGTGGTTCTCTTCAAGAGTGTGAAGCCCTAAAGCGGCATGAGGATTGTAGTGGTTCCTATGGATTAATAAAGTGGAGTCGCTTGTAGTTCTTTTCATAGCCCGCTAATGTTGAAATTGGTCAAAATAAATGACGTTACCTTTCTCTATTTTTAGGGGTTTTTCCATTGTTTGTCGAGAAGTTGTATGCCCATCCCTCACGCGACAGCTTCCGAACGTTTTTGCAAAGCGGATGTGCAATTCTTGGGAATGGGAAGGGGTAAGAATAACCTTTTTGATCTCTTTTTTAGACCACTCGATCGCCAATGTGCCGATGTTGGCTAGCTCCAAGTCGACTAATCGACCGCAATGCAATTCCGGTGGCAATTTTGGGAGAATCGACAAAACACCGGGTTGAGAATCATCTACCAGCATGCGTTGCAGCAGGCGCGCTCCGGCGGTCACCAAAACGAAAGGATCATTTCCACTAATGGGGTCTTTTCCAAAGCCATGAAAGTCGCTGTCTTGTACACGAGGGATCATCCACCCCTCAAATCCTGCACGAAACAGATTACTCCACGCTTTGTAGAGGTGTGTTCTCTCACACTGCTGTAAGTCGTCAAGAAGGCAATTGGTCGGGATATCCCCTTCATAAGCGGGATAAAAATTCGCTAACGCAAACCAAAACGACAGGAACTCTTCGGGAGCTGCTCGCTCGACAATCCGCTCCATTTGCTGCGCTTTATGCACCCCAAACGATAACTTCGCGCCCCTCAGCGGCATTTTCCCTGCAAACTCTTTTGTCCAACAGCTCTGTTGATCGACGCCTCGTACGGAAACGGTTCCACGTTGTAAATTCTGAGTAACAGTCCACTCTTTCATCGGAGTGTGCACGGGAATGTTTTCACCATTAATTTTTGCCGGGAAAGCGTGCACAATCTCTTTAGTTCCGGGCAACAAACAACGAACACCGGGGCGATGAGAAAAAGGTTTGTATGTTTCAAAAATGGTAATCTTCATGAAATAACTCTCCCTATCAATCCCTGCGGAGTGTTTTCGATAAGTTCGACATCAACAAGTGTATTTGGAGCCAACACAATCCCGGGGACGATCACTTGCAAAAAGTTTGAGGTGTGTCCATTGACTTCGTTTTCTCCGCCGGTTTCAGTGAGAACCTGCATCGTCCTTCCCACATACTCGCTGCGCAATTCATGGGCAATTCGTTCCGCAGCCTGCAACACCTCTTGCTTCCGTTGCCGTATCAGCTCGGGTGGCACTTTATTGGGATAAAGCGCTGCGCGAGTGCGGGGTCTTTCGCTATAAGGGAACATGTGCACCTTCGCAAACTTGATCTCTTCCATCACTTGCAAGGTTTCAGCATGGTCGACATCGGTTTCTCCGGGAAACCCTACGATGATGTCGGTAGTGAAAGTGAAATCGGGGTTAGCGGCGCGTAGGCGATTCGCAGTTTCTAAAAAGATTTGTCGCGTGTATTTCCGGTTCATCCGCTTTAAAATAACATTAGAGCCGGATTGCAAAACGATATGCATCGAGGGGCACGTGTTTTTTCCATTGATAATAGCATCGGCGAGGTCGTCGTCCACTTCATCGGGATCGATCGAAGAGACGCGCAATCTGTGTAGTCCGGGAATGGCGTCGACGGCGCGGACAAGGTCGCAAAGTCGATCGGGATTGCTCTCCTTCCCTCCATCGAAATCACCAATGTTGATGCCGGTTAAGACGATCTCTTTAAACCCGTTGGCGATCAGTTCGCGACACTCTCTCAGGACATCATCCATCGACTTCGATCGCGATCTTCCTCTCACATAAGGGATGATGCAGTACGTGCAAAACGAATTGCACCCATCTTGCACTTTTACAAATGCGCGCGTGTGCGCTTCAAACCTTTTAATCGAAAACTCGGGAACTTCTGCTTCCGGAAATAAAATCTGGATTAAATTTTCTTTATCTTTGTTGCTGATGACGTGGGAGACTCCGGGAATTTGCGCCAACATTTGCGGCTGATTCTCAGCCGAACAGCCGGTGACGACTAGTTTCGATCCGGGATTCTTTTTGGCGAGTTGGCGAATCTCATGCCGACTGGAACTATCTGCCGATTCCGTGACTGTGCAGGTGTTGACGATGCAAATTTCCGCTTCTTCCCCATCGACGGCGGGGACGTAACCCATCTGGGCTAGCTGGTCTTGGTACGCCTGAGATTCATACTGGTTTGTTCTGCAGCCTAAAGTGACAACTTTATATTTTTTTTCTTTCATTTTTCCGGAACCACATCTAATTTACCTTCACACGATAACACAATTCGCGGTTTATGTACACCGAATGATCAAATCAAATTACCACTGAGCCAGTGAGAACACTGAGGATTTATGGGGAACATGAGAGTCACAAGGTTGTATCGTCTTCTAATCTCAAAATTTATCTCAACGATACAACGATTTAACGATAAAACGATAATTGCAAGGATATACCCTCTCACGCTCCCCATAAATTCTCAGTGGTCTCACCGGCTCAGTGGTTAAAGGAGTTGCTCAAAATTATTCTTGCTAAAAATCTGATCTTCCCTATATTTGATACGTTAACTTAAGAGGCTTCAATGACAAACACTACCTTCGCACATCTCTCCCAAGAAAACAGAAGATTCACCCCTTCTCAAGTTTTTTCGGAAAACGCTCACATCCGCACCTACGAACAATACAAAGAACTCTACGACGAATCGATCCAAAATCCCGACGCTTTCTGGCTCTCCCAAGCCCGCACGCTCGACTGGTTCCAATTCCCAACTGTCGCTTGCAAATACAATTGGGATGTCGCAAACAGAAAAATTGAACACTCCTGGTTCGAAGACGGAATCATCAACGTCTCCGCAAACTGCCTCGACCGTCACCTCTCCTCCCCCACAAAAGACAAACCCGCTATCATCTGGCAGGGCGATGACGACGAAGAGGTGCGCATCCTCACCTACAAATCCCTTCACGACAAAGTTTGCCGTTTTGCAGAAGCTCTGAAATCGCGCGGCATCCACCGCGGCGACCGCGTTTGCATCTACCTCCCTATGATGCCCGAACTTGCTGTCGCCATGCTCGCCTGTGCCCGCATCGGCGCTATCCACTCAGTGGTGTTCGGGGGCTTCAGCGCCGCTTCTTTAGCGCTGCGAATCGAAGACTCGAAATGCAAAATGTTGATCACAGCGAACTGCGCAAGACGTGGAGGAAAGACGATCCCCTTAAAAGAGATCGCCGACGAGGCCCTACGGCAATGCACGTCAGTAGAGAAGGTAGTTGTTGTGCGCAGAAACGAAGATGCTGTCGAAATGACTCCGGGCCGCGACATCTGGTTTCACGAGGAACTGGAACGAAGCTCCCCACACTCCCCACCAACTCCGCTGAAAGCCGAAGACCCCCTCTTTATTTTGTACACTTCCGGTTCGACAGGAACACCAAAAGGTGTTGTCCACACTCAGGCAGGGTACTTGCTGTATGCCGCTATGACTCACAAATACATCTTCGATATCCACAATCACGACATCTACTGGTGCACCGCCGATATCGGATGGATCACCGGCCACAGCTACGTTGTGTACGGACCTTTGGCGAATGGATCGACAACATTGATGTTCGAAGGGATCCCCACTCACCCCGATCCTGCTCGCTTCTGGCAGATCGTCGAAAAATTCAAAGTGTCCGTTTTTTATACGGCTCCAACAGCCATTCGCGCATTGATCCGCATGGGAGAAAGCTACCCGACGCAACACAATCTGAGCTCCTTGCGCCTTTTAGGGACCGTGGGAGAGCCGATCAACCCGGAAGCGTGGATGTGGTACCACGAAGTGATTGGCGGAGGCAAATGCCCCGTCGTCGATACGTGGTGGCAAACAGAAACCGGCGGCATTATGATAGCGCCTTTTCCGGGAACACACACTCTTAAGCCCGGATCCGCAACTCGTCCCTTCTTCGGTGTCGAGCCTGTCATTTTACAGGATAATGGCGTCCCCACTCAAACTAATGAAGGGGGCAGCCTATGTATCAAAAAACCGTGGCCGGGGATCATGCGCACAACATGGGGAGATCACGATAGATTCATCGACACCTACTTCACAACATTTCCTAATTTGTATTGTTCGGGAGACGGCGCTGTCAAAGACGAAGAGGGCGACTACTGGCTGTTAGGCCGCGTCGATGATGTGGTCAATATTTCCGGGCATCGCCTGGGAACCAGTGAAGTGGAGAGCGCTCTCGTCAGCCACGGTTCCGTTGCCGAAGCTGCCGTAGTTCCGTTCCCCCATCCCGTCAAAGGACAGGGACTCTACGCCTTCGTCACCCTCATCGACGATGTCGAAATGGACGGTTCACTAACTAGCAATCTGCTCAACCACATCCGAAAAGAGATCGGTCCCATAGCTGTCCCCGACGCCATTCAGTTTGCGGAAGTCCTTCCCAAAACACGATCCGGGAAAATTATGAGACGCATTTTAAGGAAAATTGTGGCTAACGAACATGGCGATTTTGGGGATATCTCTACATTGACAGACCCGCAAATCATCGAAACCCTAATTAAGGGTTTCAACGATAAGCGGCTTTATGTGGGATGATTTAATTACAAAAATCGGGATCATCGAGAAAATCTACTGAAGCACCTGTTGGATCGGGGTCGCGTTGAGCTTTTCTGTAC
>CAMFKA010000133.1 GCA_945957185.1 uncultured Chlamydiaceae bacterium
CTACACTCGACTAGTCGTCGGCAGCGTCAGATGTGTATAAGAGACAGGGAGAAGGTCTTTGCGTCGTAGCAGGTAAAATTGGGTTGACTGCTTTGGGTATCATTGCCGGCGTCGGTAGCATTTTATCTACTGCCGTTACAAAAAGAGGTTATGAACCTCTTAACGCTTTTGCGAGCCTCGCACTTTACTCCTCCAATAGTATCCATACGGCTCTTCTTGCGTTGCGCCACTTTGTCAATCCTCATGTTTTCCACCCCGATGTTAGACCTCCTATTTCTGACGTAGTCGGCGTTGAGAGGCCAGATACGCCTATTCCAACTTCGAGGCATGTTTTTTACGTAGGCAATACCATATTCGCAAACCGCGAAATAGCTGAAGGTTACTGTCGAAAGAACCAGATCAACTTCTCTGAAATAACAAAAGTTCTAGACGATTCGAATACGTCTGAGAACGATTTGGAGTTTGTTTTTTACGTAGGCGAGTACGTTTTCCCATCTCGTGAAGCTGCTGAAGACTACTGCCATAAGCACAATATCGACTACTCTGAAATAATAGAAGATCAAGACTGAGGAATAATTTTTATATCTCGGACGAGGAGATGAATGCTTTGCCCCCCTTGAAAATCGTTGATTTGGGGGGTAAAAGCGATCCTCAAGAGCAGGTCTTTTTTTCGCAGCAGCGGACTCAAAAACGCTTTGCCGTAGGCAAAGCCCTCTAGCATCCAGCCATCTCTTTCAAAGTACAACTTCAAATGAGGACCCACCACTTTCGGTGGCCACGCTTGCTTTGCTTCACAATACAGAACCGGAGGAGGATTTCCATTTCCATTCGGTTCTAGAAGTGTGATCGACTCCATAAAATCGAATGTCAGATCGGTAAAATTCACTTGCGCGTCGACATGCAGCTTTCCTGTCACATCGGACTCGCTTAATTTTTTGTCGGCGATGGCGATAAAGCGTCGCTTAAATTCTTCAATATTGGATTCTTTAAGTGTGATTCCGGCAGCGAAGTCGTGTCCGCCGTAATTCAATAGTAAATCGGAGCACTCTTTCAAAGCCGGCAGCAAAGGAAATTCTGAAATTGACCGCAAAGATCCTTTGCCGATTTCGTTATCGATGGCGATCACGACAGTAGGTCGATTATAGTGCTTGGAGATACGTGTCGACAAGATTGCAATGATCCCTGGATGCCAATGATGGGAGCCTAAAATGATCGCTTTGCTTTGCAGCAGGTCGGGAGACTCGTTGATCATGGATTCAAGATCTAGCGACATTGTCCGTTCGATTTTTTGTCTTTCGCTATTATTTAAATCGAGTTCGAGCGCCATTTTCTCCGCTGCAGCGACATTGCGAACCAGGAGTAACTGCACCCCTTTTTGAGGTTCATCGGTAATTCTTCCCAAGCTATTCAGCCTCGGTGCTACTTTTGAGGCGATAGCAAAGGTATTGATATCGGCGATATTGACATCGGAGATCGAAATCAATTTTGCTAAGCCGATGCGCTTCCCTTTACGCAGCTGCTGCAATCCGTAATGGACGAGAATGCGATTTTCTCCTTGCAGCAATCCCATATCTGAAATTGTTCCTAATGCGACAAGGTCGAGGTAGCGTTTGAGATCGATCTTTTTAGAGGATATTTTCCCTTCGGCAACCAATTGATTTGCGATGGCGTGCGCCAGTTTAAACGCCACTCCCACGCCCGTCAAATCGCGATTGGGATAGGTGTTATTGATCAATTTAGGGTTGAGGGTCGCCACACAGTCGGGAATTTTGTCGGTAGGTTCGTGGTGGTCGGTGATGATGACGTCGACGTTATTTTCGACGACTTTAGCAATTTCGGTTGCCGCGGTAATTCCGCAGTCGACTGTAATGAGCAGCTTACACTCTCTCTTTAACGCAAATTCCAACGCTTCGACAATCAAGCTTTGCCGGACGGGTCCCCGGTTCGACACGTAATAGAAAACGTTTGCTCCAACAAATTGCAAAAACTCAGTCAACAATGCTGTACCGGTCATTCCATCCACGTCGTTGTCGCCGTAAATTAAAATATTTTCTTGGTTTTTGATCGCTCTACAGACTCGATCCACCGCTTGTGGCATCTCTTCCATCAAGTAGGGGTCGTGCAGATCGGGAAGTTTGGAATAGAGAAAGTCGTGTACTTCCTCGAGCGATTTATGCCCGCGAGCGACCAAAATCTCGGCTGTAACGGGATGAATCTTAAATTCTTTGACGATAGCATCCTTCATCGCCGGGTCTTGAGCAGGATATACCCATACCAAATCTTCATTGGAACGATGCCATGGCAACATGCAATTTCTCTCTTAGTTTCTAAATATTATTGTAATCCCTTTCGACGGGAAGTCAAGAAGTAATACGGCGCAAGTAAGCGACGGTTTCGAGGTGAGTCGTCTGAGGAAACATATCGTATCCTTCGACCCACTCCAATGAATATCCTGATGCCACCAATATTTTAATGTCTCTTGCGAGCGTTGTTGGCATACAAGAGATCAGCAAGATCTCCTTTCCGGACGCCGCAAGCAATTGCAGTGGCTCGGGCGCAATGCCTTCTCTGGGGGGATTTGCAATAACGAGATCGTAAGCCGAGAGATCTCTTTTGCGTAGGAAATCGGCAACATCGGCGCAAATGGACTCCCCTTCTTTTGCTCCGTTCAGTTTTAAATTCCTCTGTGCAAGTTGAACTGCTCCCTTCGAGAGCTCGACACTCGTCACTGCCGCACCCTCTCCGGCAACTAGACACGCCGTCACTCCAATTCCACCGTACAGATCCAAAATCCGCTTCTTCGAAGTGATGCGCACATGTTCCACAATCTTGTGATAGATCGCCTCGCTGCGGTCGGGGTGAGTTTGTACAAAAGCTTCGGAGGAGTAAATAAAATCCATTCCTGCAATGCGTAATGTCCCTTCCGTTTCCCCTATTACCCTTGTTTTTCCGGCGCTTTTCAACTTTACTCCGGCGCAGTTGTCGTCCAAAGTCATCAGTTGGGAGAGAATTTCCCAAGCGCGAGGGGGTTCTTTTTTGAAATGAAAAGTGTAGAGCCACCGATCTTCTTCCATTTTCATGATTTGGACTCTCCCTTCCCCGGAAAAAGGAAGTTTTGCAAGTGAAGCGCGCAGAGAGGAGAAATCGCGGTCACTAAAAATGGGACACGACTGGGGACACACCCGTTCTTTTGGATTTCGTGCGTGGAAAATCGCATGGTAGCAACCGTTGCTCTCTTCAAGTTGCATTGTAATATGCCGCCTGTACCCCCAAATATTTTGCGCTTTGGAGATGGGAGGAACTGTCACGTCGCGAAGGCCTCCGATACGACGGAGGGAATCACTTAACCACTGCCGTTTAAATTCCACTTGTAGGGAGTAATCGGCGTGTTGTAGGTGGCACCCGCCGCAAGTCGAAAATAGAGGGCATGGGGGTTGAATTCTAAGAGGATGAGGATTTTTTACATCTATCAGTTCCGCACGAGAATAGGTGCGTTTTTTGAGAGTTTTTTTTGCAGAAATAAACTCAGAGGGTAAGGCATCGTGAACGAATACCACTCCCTCTGTCGTATGCAATACAGCTTCTCCCCCAAAAGCGACGTTTTCGACCTTTCCGTCGACAGTGTCGCTCATGGAGAAATGCGGGGATTAACCGCCCTGTTGCTGCTCATTTTCCGGATCCTTTTGGACCAGATGTTTTTGCTGATAAGCGACGATATCGTCGGCATGGATGACCCAAGCAGCGCGTTTACGCGAACCGCGGAGCATTCCTGTACGTGTAGCATAATAAATCTTTTGAGCAGGTACATTTAAAATTTTAGCCGTTTGGTGAATAGAGAAAAAACCTTTCTCGTTATCATAAAGTGGCTCACCCTCATAAGTCGACTTCATACGGGAATAACGTTCTTGACGATACGCTTCCAAGTCGCTTAACTGGATTGTCCAGCGGCTAGTATCCTTCTTAGCTTTCAACTTTTTCAACTTGATTGCAACGTAAATCGCTTGGCGAGTCACATCGTAGAGCTCTGCGGCCTCGCTGATAGTGAGAACCTTTCCCTCTTCGCCGGTACTCTCTGGATTAGTTTGCACATCTAACATAACAACCTCCTTGTCATTTTTCTTATTTTTTTAAAAAACTGATCTTTTAAAATAATTTGTTTAATATGAAAACCATTCATCTAAAACAAATGTTTTTACATTAAACATTAATTTTATCAAACAAAAGAATTGAAATCAAGCATCTTTACAAAAAAATATTGATTTCCTAGACTGAGGCTACTCTAACGTTCACCCAGGATTCACTCATGTCTCAATTTCGGCTTTTTTCCACACTTTTAGTGTCCTTGGGACTTGTATTTATCGGTGCTAAACTTCCCGAACTCACACCTGAAGATGTGAATGAAAAAGCTTCGGAAATCATGAAATCGCATGCGATGTACCACTCTTTGACCCCCGAACTCATGAAACGCACCCTGAACAATTATTTAGAGGAGCTCGATCCCCTCAAAACATACTTTATCGAATCTGATATCCACGAATGGACCAACCCTACAGATCAGCAGCTCGATCAAATTTTGAGCGAATACAACAAGGGAGATTTTGCTACTTTCTACAAAATTCAAGATGTTTTCGAGAAAACAATCCTCCGTCACCAAAAAATAGAAAGCGAAATCAACCCGGCCGAGCTTCCCAAAAAAGTGAATGCTAAAGAATTCAAAGACATCCCTTGGGCGAAGGATGAAAAAGAGCTCAAAGAGCGATTAATGAAAATTCGCGCTTTGCAGTTTGAAGCGGCAGCAAAACTCAATGAAGAGCAGCGTGAAAAATCGATCCAAAGAATTGTAAAAAAACGGACAAAAACGGAAGAAGACAACTTAAACCCCGACAAGCAGCAAAAACAATACCGCGTGCTTACTAACACTCTCAAAGCAGTCGCTTCTTCGCTGGATGCACACACGAATTACTTCACTCCTGAAGAAGCGAATCAATTCATGATTAACGTTCAGCAACGACTGTTCGGAATTGGAGCTCAGTTGCGCGACGATTTAAATGGCCTATCGGTTACAAAGATCATCGAAGGTGGTCCTGCAGGCAACAGTAAAGAATTGAAGCTCAAAGATAAAATCATTGCCGTCAACGGAGAATCCATTGTGGGGATGGATATTGAAGATGCCGTTTCTTTAATTCGTGGAGAAGAGGGCACTCCTGTTGTTCTGACGATTGTGCGTGAAATTCCCGACGAAGCCAACCCTTTAAACAATAAAGAGCAAATTTTAGATATTAAATTGAATCGCGGTGAAGTCGTCCTAAAAGAAACGCGCTACGAGTCGCGTGTAGAGCCATTTGGAGATGGCGTTATCGCCTACCTCAAACTTTACAGCTTCTATCAAGACCCTGAAAGCTCCTCGACTGTCGATTTAACCAACGAATTGAACAAACTAAAGAGCAAGTACAACGTCAAAGGACTCATCCTCGACCTAAGGTCAAACTCAGGGGGAATGCTCACTCAAGCTGTCGGCGTTGCAGGGATGTTTATCACTAAAGGAACAGTTGTCTCTATTAAAGATGAAACGGACAAAGTGCAGCATTTGCGACAAATCGATGGAAAAGCGTTGTGGAGCGGTCCGCTGATTATTCTTACGAACCGTGGGAGCGCGTCAGCTTCAGAAATTGTCGCAGGGACACTGCAAGACTATGGGCGAGCGCTTATTGTCGGAGATGATCACACTTATGGAAAAGGATCGTTTCAAACGTTTACTTTAAATTCCAGCAGCAACGGCCCTGTCGACCCCAAAGGGGAATACAAAGTCACTCGAGGAAGGTATTACACCGTCTCCGGAAAAACTCCTCAATTGAATGGTGTTCAAGCTGATATTATTGTCCCAGGAGTTTTTTCTGAAATTGATGTGGGCGAAAAATTCACTAAAAATGCATTACAACCCGACACGATTGCGCCGAATTTCGATGATCAACTGGACGACATCCCCTCTTATCAGCGTGAGGAGGCGAAAGTGTTGTATAAGTTCAATTTGCAAAAGAAGATGGAAACTTATGCCCCCTATTTGGCAGCGTTGAAAGAGAATTCCAAAATCCGAATCGAGCAAAACAAAGACTACCAAGATTTTCTGAAGGAACTGAAGAAAAAAGATGACGAAGGTTCCGACGAAGAGGAAATGGAGAAGACCGGTAAAGGGGATGTGCAATTGAAC
>CAMFKA010000134.1 GCA_945957185.1 uncultured Chlamydiaceae bacterium
TTAGACTTTTGTGATTTATATGTCGATGCTGCAAGGTAAAATCATCACCCGAACCGTAGGCTACATAAGAATCGCCCAAGGGCTCAGCGGCAAATAACACAGAGTTACTTTTCTCCCTAGCTCATTCTCTCTCAGTGATCTCAGTGGCTCAGTGGTGATTATTGCAGCAGAGATGTCCTTGCCCTGGTTTCCATTTGCGATCAATTCTCTCCTGTAGTATTAAAATATTTTATACTAAAGGTGCTTGTCATGACTACTGCCCCCCCACCGATCCCGCAAGCTTTCATCTGGCGAAGGCTTCACTCCATTACCGGAGTTTTCATCGTCCTGTTTTTGATCAGCCATCTCCTTACAAACTCACAGGCTGCCCTTTTTGTCGGCGAAGACGGTTCCGGATTCGTAGACGCTGTCAACAGCATCCACAACCTCCCTTACCTACCTTTCATCGAAATCGCCCTTCTCGCCGTCCCCATCCTAATCCACATGGTTTGGGGAATTCGCTATCTACAAACGGGAGAACTCAACTCTTTTCGCAGCGATGGAACCACGCCATCGCTTCCCGAGTACAGCAGAAATCGCGCCTACTCTTGGCAGCGCATCACCTCTTGGGTGCTGTTGTTCGGGATTCTTGCTCATGTCATCCAAATGCGTATTTTGGAATACCCCGTTTCCACCAAAGTCGATAACGAAACTCACTATATGCTTCCGGTTTCTCTGGATGCGGGACTCATCACGCTTGCACAGAGATTAAACGTACGGCTACTGACTCAAAAGATGATCGATTTCGAAAAAACTGCCGAACCGGCCTCCCCGGAGTGGTGGTCTCTGCCTTCTGCTAAAGAGCAATTGGTAGAACAACGTCGGCATCAGCAGGAAGCGTGGGCAAAAGCACTCGATGCACGTGCATTAAAAGAGGGCGAAGTCCTCGCTGTCGCCCCTGACTTCGGTACCATCGAACTATTGCTCGTGCGTGACACGTTTAAATCGCCTTTGATGATCGCCCTCTACACTCTTTTCGTCCTTGCTGCCTGCTTTCACGGCTTTAACGGACTTTGGACGTCGATGATCACATGGGGAGTCACCATCTCTGAAAAGGCACAGAAAAACATGCTGTTTGTTTCGACGGCATTGATGGTTGCAGTGACTTTCTTGGGTCTCGCAGCGATCTGGGGAACTTTTTGGCTTAATCTTAAACAGTAACAACGGGATGATCGAAACGGTATGAACCTTGAAAAATCAGATAAAAAAGTCATTGTCGTCGGCGGAGGCCTTGCAGGGCTATCTGCAACAATGAAACTCGCCGAAAACGGATGCCACGTGCAATTGATCTCTGTGACAAAAGTGAAACGCTCCCACTCCGTTTGTGCTCAAGGGGGCATTAATGCTGCTATTAATTCGATGGGAGAAGAAGACTCCCCCCTGATTCATGCCTACGATACGATAAAAGGAGGCGACTTCCTTGGCGACCAACCGCCTATTGTAGAGATGTGCATGACAGCGCCGGCAATTATTCGCATGATGGATCGATTTGGATGCCCTTTTAATAGAACAGGAGAAGGAAACCTCGACTTTCGTCGCTTTGGAGGGACGCTGTACAACCGTACAGCCTTTTGTGGAGCGTCCACAGGGCAGCAATTACTCTATTCCTTAGACGAGCAGGTGCGACGTTGTGAAGCGAAAGGAAAAGTGGAAAAATTTGAACATCACGAATTTTTGCGTCTCATCATGGATGACCAAGGGTACACGCGAGGAATCGTGATGCAAGACTTGTTCAATCTGAATTTAGAAGTACTTAAAGCCGATGCCGTTGTCATTGCCACAGGAGGCCCGGGGTTGATCTTCAAAAAATCGACCAACTCCACATTCTGCACAGGCGCCGCCAACGGAAGACTCTTCCGTCAGGGAATGATCTACGCCAACGGTGAATTCATCCAAATCCACCCCACAGCAATTCCCGGTCAAGACAAACTGCGTCTGATGTCGGAGTCGGCTCGCGGAGAAGGAGGACGAATTTGGGTGTATGGCGACGCCTCCAAATCGATCACCACACCGGAAGGGAAGGTAGTCCCCTGCGGAAAAACCGGAGAACCGTGGTACTTCCTTGAAGAGCTGTATCCCGCATTTGGGAATCTAGTTCCTAGGGATATCGGAGCAAGAGAGATTTTACGCATCTGTGAGTTAGGTCTTGGCGTCAACGGCGAAATGCAAGTGTATCTGGATGTGTCGCACCTCTCTCCCGAAAAAAAGCATAAACTCGAATCGATTTTAGAGATCTATCAAAAATTCACTGGAGAAGACCCCAGAAAAGTGCCGATGAGGATCTTTCCCGCCGTTCACTATTCGATGGGAGGAGGCTGGGTCGATTGGCCTGCCGCTGACGATCCAGACCGTGAGACCCGCTTCCGTCAGATGACGAATTTAAAAGGGTGTTTCAACGTTGGAGAATCGGATTTTCAATACCACGGAGCGAACCGTTTAGGAGCAAACTCGCTGTTAAGTTGCATTTTCAGCGGCCTTGTCGTCGGAACCGAAATTCCCAAATATTTAAAGTCGCTTAGTAAAGGGTATAAAGACACTCCTCAAAAAGTGTTTGATGACGCCCTTAAACAGGAGGAAGAGAGCAGAGATGAAATCCTCTCGCGCAATGGCCCTGAAAACATCCATCAGTTGCACGATGAATTGTCGGATTGGATGGTCTGCAACGTCACAGTGAAGCGGAACAACAAAGACCTTGCAGCGACATTAGAAGCCATTAAATCGATTCGAGAGAGATCGAAAAAGATCACACTGGACGATAAGGGGCGCTTTGCGAATCAAACCTACATTTTCGCCAAACAGTTCGAACCGATGCTAGACCTTGCCGAAGTGATCACTACAGGTGCATTGAAGCGCGATGAATTCCGCGGAGCACACTTTAAACCGGAATTCCCTAATCGCGATGATGCTAACTGGCTAAAGACCACACTTGCGACCTACAATCCCAAAACAGAATCGGTAGAAATCAACTACAAACCTGTGGATACACGTCACCTGAAGCCCATTTTGAGAGATTATTCTCAAGCGAAAAAGGTAAAACCGCACCTTGAGAATATCCCCGAAAACATAACCCTGCCGATTTAGGAGGCAATATGGAGAAACACTCTTCCACTTTCATTCTTAAAATCTGGCGAGGAAACCCCGGAAAGCAGTATTGGGAGGAATTCGAGCTGAAGCGCGCCCCCGGAATGAACCTGATTTCGGCGTTGATGGAAATTCAAAAAAACCCCGTTACCAAAGAGGGTAAAAGGGTCACTCCGGTAGTATGGGAAGCCGGTTGTTTAGAAGAAGTTTGTGGATCATGCTCGATGCTCGTGAACGGCAAACCGCGACAATCGTGTACTGCACTCGTGGAAAACATCATCAAAGAGACAGGCGACACCACCATCACCCTTGCACCTTTCTCCAAATTCCCGCTGGTCCGCGATCTCATCACCGACAGAAGTATTATGTTCGAAAATTTGAAGAAAGTGCATGGGTGGATCGAAGCCGACAACACTTGGGATAAGGGGCACGGTCCAAAGATAGACCAGAAAAAGCAAGACCTCATGTACACGCTCTCCACATGCATGACATGTGGATGTTGCGTGGAGTCGTGCCCACAAGTCAATGACCATTCCGAATTTATGGGGCCCCAAATTATGGGTCAGGTGCGTTTCTTTAATCTGCATCCCACGGGAGCTTACCAGAAAGCGGAACGCCTTCGCGTGTTGATGCAAGAGGGGGGGATTTCCAGTTGTGGGAATGCACAAAATTGCGTGAAAGTATGTCCTAAAAACATCCCTTTGACGGAGGCGATCTCCGCGATAGGGCGTGCCGTGACGTTACAAGCAGTCAAGGACATCTTCAGCGGAGATGTCTAAACATTCACTTCATAGAGGCAGGGGCTGACGTACCCGAACGGTGCATTTGCTGAATTTCGTGGAGAAACTTGTATTTCCGAGTAGGCGTAATTTAAAAGAGCTCTTTCCACAATAAAATTTTGGAACTTTCCTTTTTCTTCAACTGTCATTTCCTTAAATTGTTCTACAATATCGTCAGCAAATGTTGGACCATTGAAAAGAGACGCATGATTCCTCATATATTCATCTCCAACAATCTCATAATCTAGCCCGCGAATAGATCTTACAACGAGTTCTTTGTTTTCGTTCAGCCTAAAAAAGTAACGAGACAACCAATGTTGCACAGGTTTAGCTTGAAAGCACCGTGTGAACGTCCCTATCCCATGATACTCTCCTTTTAGCAAGAACACTTCCATCCTTCCGAGCAGATCGCGAACGCGGAAAACAAATCCCGAATCGCAAACGGTAAGAAGGGGAACAAAAAACAGTGAAGCAACGCCTGTGACAATGATGGCAATTTCAACAAATGGGGTCATGAAAAAATATCCGACTAATTTGAAGGCTTTCACTCGATTGGGTTCCAGATGCCACTCTTTAATATCAACGGGTTCTATTTTGACAATTGTTTGAAACAGTTCCGCAATGCGAACACACATCACAACTAAACATTGATAAGGTCTAACGAATGTACTGAGAAATATTTTTGTATAGACAATCATCCTTGAATCATCGGTACAAATCTTGCCGTCATGATAAAGAGGGGCGTATTTGAGAGTATGTGTTACTTCGGAGCCATCTTCTTTTTGATAAGTCATTTTAAAATCGATGGCTAACCGACCAAAACCTGCTCCGTCAAAGCGGAAATCTTGTTGATATGGGCGTAAAAAGTGCTGTACATCCCCTTCGTATGGAAAAATTGTGTTAAGCGCTGAAACCATATAATTACCAATTATTTTTTCAATATTGTAACAAATTTTATAATTAAAATCAATAATTAAAACACGATGTAACGATGTAACGATGTAACGATGTAACGATAAAACGATAAAACGATAAAACGATAAAACGATAAATTTTCTAGATTTTATAAAAGTTTTACAAGCATTATTTTGGAGCAATAAATAAAATCGTTACATCGTTACATCGTTACATCGTTACATCGTTGTATCGTTTTCACTTTAAATAGGGGCTTGTATAGACTTCTTGAGGACCCGGCTTCGAATAAAACAATCTCAGCAAATCGCAATCCCCCAAATTCCTTGTGTGAATTATATGAGCCCTTGCCAGGTTTGTAAAAGCTCTGTTGACAAATTTCCGTTTTAATAAATCATCGCCTTTTAACGCTTCTTCATCATATTCTTGCGGTAAAACATACTTCCAATCAATTTGTCCCCCTCCTAGATCTGTACCAACCTCTTTCAAAAACGTGTTTACGGACTCCTCAACTTCGGGGCGTTCTCCTTCGTAATCGGTATCTGAAGAATTTCTCAAAACATAATTATCATTCTTCCTATCATATTCAAATCCACTGTTTACAACGATATCCTTAGCATCAAAAGGTTGAAAGCAATGCGCCAAAACTAACTCCGCATGCACACCAGCAAACATTGCTTTTTCAATGATTCCAAGCATCGTGCGGGATCTATAAATAAAACTCTTATCAAATGGTGTGACGACCGGGGCCAAAATGAGCGATGCGATTCCTGCGATAGTTAACGCCAACTCAAATACCGGAGCGGCAACGATATATTCGATTGCTCTAGCGGTCTCTTTCAATTTCCTGGATAGAGATTGTTCCTGTTTCCATTGTGCGTTAATCTCGATTATAAAATGGGCAATCGTCGTGAAGGTATGTAAAGGTCTTAGGAGCGTCGAAAAGAAGATTTTTTTGTAGGTTAGTCTTTTGTTGCAGTCCAAAAACATACGGTTTTCTTTATCGATTGCGAATCCCATCGTATGCTGACGAGTCTCCCCGTCCGCATCAGTTATGTATTCGTGCCAATCGACGACGACGCGATCAAAATAGCTTCCATCGGCGTCACGATGCTGAATCATCCCCAAATTTTGGAGCGTGTTTCGCACATCTGCATTACTTTCAAACAACGCATCTCTGGTAGACAGGGAGAAAGATAACGTAGGGGAAAAAGTTTAAGTAAATTA
>CAMFKA010000135.1 GCA_945957185.1 uncultured Chlamydiaceae bacterium
GGATTAGGTGGTGGTGTTTGCTGCTTTTTTTGAGTTTCGAGCGGAACGACATTTTTGAAGACGACATGAACGCAAGCGACATGTAGACCTGTGAGTCGGGTGACTTCTTCAGCAATGCGGCTTTGGATTTTTTCTGCCATTTCGGGGATCGAATGCCCAAAAAAGATGTTCACTTCGACGCGGATACTGACAGAGTGATTTTTATTGTCTTGCTCAGAAGTGATTCCCTTGACACTCTCGGAACCTTTTCTTCCAAGGATGTTGTCGATGAAGTTGCCTTCGAGCAGCGAGATCCCTTCAATTTCAGAAAGGCACTGGAGAACGATCCCTTGGAACACTTTATTCTCGATATCGCGGACGAAAAGGGTGTCGGGAAGTTCGAATTCTTTAGTGTCCATTTTCTTGGGAGTAGGCTTGTTTTTTGCTTCGATCATGGTGCACCTTTCTAGCTGAAGTTGACTAAACCTCATTGTAGCATAAGGCTGAATTTTAAATCACGTGTGTACTGTACGTTATTTTTAAAAAAGCAAAGAGAAGACAAGGTTGCCAAGCCATCTCCGGCATAGATGTCAACCTAACTCATTATATTTCCCATGTCATTAACAATTAACATCCAATTAGTGGAATAGATTCACGCGGAGACGCAGAGACGCGGGGACGCGGAGAGTTTTTAAGGTAGTAAAAGGGATCTCATTGTCTATACGGAAAATCACAAAATATTTTCTTTTATAAAAAAACTCCGCGTCTCAGCGTCCCCGCGTTGTGCTGCTATCGTTCCTTGAAGATTGATTTTTAATAATTTAAACAAGGAAATGAATTAGATTGATGTTGGCAGGTTTTTTTTGGGAAAAATAAACCCCAATCGACCACTTTGAAAAAAGTCGTCAGATTGGGGTTTTGTAAGCGGTGTGATATTACCAGCTAGACTTAGTCACTCCAGGGATCATTCCGAACGAAGCGAGTTCACGGAAAGCGATACGGGAGAGTTGGAATTTGTTCATGTACCCACGAACACGCCCTGTCAATTGGCAACGCTTGCGCAGACGGACCGGATTCGAATCGCGCGGCATTTTATTGAGCGCTTCGCGAGCTTGGGCACGCTCATCTTCAGTAAGGTTAACATCTAAAGAGCGCTTTTTCAGCTCTTGACGCTTTTCCCATTTCAGTTTGACTAGTCTTTCACGACGTTTTTGTTTTTCAACAGATGACTTTTTCGCCATTACTTTATTCCTTCACTTATTTTTTGCGGGCAGGGCCTTTTTGGCGTTGCTTCCGGTTTGGGTCTTTTTTGTTAATCACATAAAGACGACCCTTACGTCTAACCAGCTTGTCGCCTTTGGAGGGATCTGCCTTGATTGATGCTCGAACTTTCATGATGTATCCTAATACGGCTCTTGATGTTGCTAATAAATATACAGACTTTATAAGAAATTGGCAATATTTTTGCAAGGGATTTCCCGGATTTTCCTCATTTTCAACTTTCCTCCTTCACACCCCTTTTTCCCATTTGACATTTTCTATGCAAGACAGCTATACTCCAATCACTAAATCTAACTAAAGAAGGGGTTTTTCCTGTGAAACGTACATACCAACCTAGCAAGCGCTGCCGCAAAGCTGTTCACGGATTTCGCGCAAGAATGAGCACTGCAAACGGTCGCAAAATCATCAATCGCCGTCGCCGTATTGGACGCAAGCAACTGACTCGCGTGTGAGCTGCTCTTATCCTAAATCTGCACGGTTGAGACTGAGAAGAGAGTTCCAAAAAGTCTCTTCTCAGGGACAAACCGTCACCGGCACCTTCCTCTCTGCGAAAGTGCTTAAATCTACAGAAGGGGTTAGACTAGGGATCACTGTCACTAAAAAGTATGGTAAAGCCCACGACCGCAACCACTTCAAGAGACTTGTCCGCGAAAGCTTCCGCCTCTGTCGAGCACAAGTTATAAGCCCTATTGACATAAACATCAGGCCTCTGTTAAAAGCTCGTCAGGCTTCTTTTAGTGAGATCAGCAATGACATCGCAATCCTCCTCAAACCTTTTAGCTCAGCTCCTAGCGCAACTTAATCCCGCGCAAAAGGACGCTGTCGAAACCATCCATGGGCGACTCCTTGTCCTCGCCGGCGCCGGCAGTGGAAAAACAAAGGTTTTGACTCTACGGATGGCACACCTTGTTCAACACCATCGAGTGCACCCAAAATCGATTTTAGGACTCACCTTCACCAACAAAGCTGCGGAGGAGATGAACCACCGTTTAGCTGTCCTTATCGATCCCGATAGCGCTAAACAAGTCACTCTAAGCACGTTCCACGGATTCTGCATGCAGGTGCTTCGCAGCGATATCGAGCGGCTTGGCTACACCTCGCAATTCACGCTTTACGACGAAAAAGATGTGCAGCGACTTATCGTCATGATCGCGAGGGACGAGCTTGGTCACGAATCGGAGACAATGCCTTCGTTAGCGGGAACGATGCAGGCGATTAACTGGGCAAAAAACCGCGGCCTTGTTGAAGAGGAGATTTCCGATCCCGATTCACAGTGGCATCAAGGTTTTACCAGAACCGTCTATCGTCGGCTCCAAGACAGTTTACGCGCCTATAACGCCGTCGATTTCGACAATCTCCTCACTCTCACCCTCGAGTTATTTGAAAAACACCCCGATATTTTGGAAAAGTATCAAGAGCGCTTCCGCTACATCATGATCGACGAATACCAGGACACCAATCCTGTGCAGTACAAAATTGCGTCTTTACTTGCCGCCAAATACGGCAATTTGTGTGTTGTCGGCGATGACGATCAATCGATTTATGGGTGGCGGGGAGCAGAGGTGCGAAATATCCTCGATTTCAACGATGCCCGCACTATCAAATTAGAGCAAAATTACCGCTCGACGAACATGATTCTAAAAGCGGCGAATAGTGTCATCGAAAAAAATACGGAGAGACACCCTAAAGTGTTATGGAGTCAAAATGGGGAGGGCGCTCCTATCGAACTGTTCCACGCGCCGAAAGAGGAAAATGAAGCGCAAGCTGTCGCCTATCGTATCGTGAAGCTCAAAGAATCGATGGGGCTCATGTGGAAAGACATCGCCATTCTCTATCGCTCGAACGCCTTAAGCCGCCCGTTCGAGTTCGCCCTCATGCGGCAACCGTGGAACGATGGAGACAAGTGGGTGACAGGAGTTCCTTATCAAGTGTTTGGGGGGCAGGAGTTCTATGAACGGCGAGAAGTGAAAGACCTCTTCGCTTACATGCGGGTGATCCATAACCCTCTCGATCAGGAAGCTATTTTGCGCATCATCAATCAGCCGCGCCGCGGGATAGGCGAAGCGACACTTGATGCGATCACTAAAAGAAACAGGGCTGAAAAAGTTCCCCTTTGGGATGCCCTTATTGAAACGTTAGAGAACGAAGCGTATCGCTCCGAAATTCCTTCTCGAGCTTTAAAAGGGATCGAAGAGTTTGTTGATACCATCGAACTCGCCGCTCAAACTTTTGAGCACCAACCCATGGATCAAGCGTTGCGATGGCTTGTCGATAAAATTAATTACCGCAAGGCGATCCACGAAGAAGTCAAAAGCGCGCAGATGCGGCTGTTTAAATGGAGCAATGTCGAAGAGTTTATCGCTTCGTTGGCAGAGCAAAAATCGTTACAAGATTTTGTGCAAAACACTCCCCTCGAAACAAATTGGAATAAAAAGCAGCAAGGATTGAATGAAAACAAAGTGACGATGATGACTCTTCACAGCGCAAAAGGATTGGAATTTAAAGCTGTCTTTTTGGTGGGGATCGAAGACCACATTATCCCGCACGAAAAAAGCATGAAGCAGACGGGATTGGAGGAGGAGCGACGATTGATGTATGTGGCGATCACGCGAGCCAAGCAATACCTGACCATCAGCATGTCGCGGCAAAGAAAGAGGATGGGGCAAGACTACCCGAGCCAACCTTCGCGCTTTCTGTTTGATATTCCGAAGGATTGCCTTAATTTAGTCTCCTGGGCGTAAAGTCTACCCCAGATGCAGCGCAGTAACTTCACCCCTGCCCTTGCCCTTGCCCCTGCCCTTGCCCAAAATCTTACGAAACAGTGTTCGATTATTGGAGTATGCACTAGATGCAGGGTAGCCAGGCCGTCCCCGGCCTGGTATTGAATTTGAAGCCTCACGTATGTGTAATGCCACAGAGATACCAGGGCGGGGACGCCCTGGCTACTTTGAAGTAATGCTAAAATTTGGGCAAGGGCAAGGGCAAGGGCAAGGGCAAGGGCAGGGGTGAAGTTACTGCGCTGCATCTGGTGGGGACTTTAGGGAAATCATCCAAAAACAACACCCTTGTAAACCAAGGCCTTCTCGGGATCGAGAGTGATCAACTGCCCCTCTTTCACAGAAGTGCAGGCGCCATCGCCTCTTAAAATAATCGGTTTGTCCAGCTTTCTTCCAATCTCCGTCAAGTACTCTTCCGATTTTGTATCTTCCAGCAAGTTTTGTAGCACCACTCCCGCAGCTTCGCGTATCAAAGCGTAGTACGTTTCGTTGCATTCAGAAATCACCAAAATCTTGTCCCTAACCATGTAGGGAGGCTTCGATTCAGGGGTGATGACCACAGAAGCATTTCCGTAAACACGAGAGCCATGCCCTTTCTCCCCTCTAACAAGAACGTCGCCGATGCTCTCCACCAACATCGAATTGGTAGTCCCCGAAATTCCAAACGGCGTTCCTCCTGTCAGCACGACAAGATCTCCGTTCGAAACAAAGTGTTGATTGAGAGCAAATGAACTGATTTTATCAAACGCCTCTGTCATATTTCTGCAGACAGGACCCCAATAAGGAATCACGCCCCAATTAATCCCTAGCTGGTGATAACATTTTTCGTTTGGGGTCATGGCGATAATCGGAACGGAGGGACGTAATCGGGAAACAAGTCTCGCAGTGCTTCCGTGAGATGTTAACACAAAAATCGCTTGGGCATTGGAGCTATACGCGGTTTTTACAGTTGCCAATGTCACAGAAGACGGCACATCGTGATAGACGTTTTTGGTGTGCAGCTCAAAGAAAGTTTTATAATCAAAATCACTTTCAGCGACCTCGATGATTCCTTTCATCACTTTTACAGTTTCGATGGGAAACTTACCGACAGCGGTTTCCCCGGAAAGCATCACCGCCGATGTGCTATCATAAATCGCATTTGCCACATCGGAAGCTTCGGCACGTGTAGGCCTGGGGTTGTGTATCATCGATTCCAACATCTGCGTTGCTGTCACAGCAGGCTTGCCGGCAACGACGCATTTGCGAATCATCATTTTCTGCAACAGCGGCACGCGACTGAGAGGCACTTCTACACCCAGGTCTCCCCTGGCAATCATGATCCCGTCGGAAACTTGTACGATGCTATCAAAATTTTGAACTCCTTCGTTATTTTCGATTTTGGAGATGATCAAAATATTCGATTTATTTTGCTCTGCAAGAAGCTTGCGAATGGTAAGTACGTGATGAGGCGACCGCACGAACGAAGCGGCAATGAAATCGACATCGTTTTCACAACCGAACTTGATGTCTTCAATATCTTTCTCTGTGACAGCAGGAAGACCTAATTCGGTTCCGGGGACGTTGACGCCTTTTCCGGAGGAGATTGCACCTGTATTTTCGATTCTGACAAGAATCCACCCCTCCCCTTTTTCGATCACTTTGGAATTGATGTAACCATCATTAAACAAGACTTTCATGCCGACGTCGATTTTATCTAAGACAAAACCGGGGCGGATGCTGACCTGTGTGTCATCACCCACAACTTCTTCTGCAATGAGCTTCCACACCTGTCCGGCTTTGAGTTCTTTAGTTGTATCGACAATTTTTCCCAGACGGATTTCGGGACCTTTTGTATCGAGCATGATGCCCAAAGGCTTCCCACAGCGGTGACGCGCTTCTTTAAGGCGGTTGATGACGACAAGATGCTCCTCATGCGTCCCGTGGCTGAAATTGATTCTAGCAACGTTCATTCCCGCTTCGATG
>CAMFKA010000136.1 GCA_945957185.1 uncultured Chlamydiaceae bacterium
ACAACCCTCGACTAGTCGTCGGCAGCGTCAGATGTGTATAAGAGACAGGATATCGCCTTTTTTGAGAAGTTCTGCCGGAGTCTTCACCTCGACACCATTTTGAATTTGTCGGGCGTAGGCATCGATTTTGGTTTTTTTTAAGCTTGCCGCGTGGGCTTTCCCTCGGCTTTCGGCGATCGATTGTGCGAAGTTGGCAAAAAAAACCGTAGCCCACAACCAAAGAGTGATTTGGAGATCGAACCACGACAGTTGGTGGCGATGGAGAGCGATTAAATTGTAGAAAGTGGAAAGAAGAGTGCAAATATAGGTGAGGAACATGACAGGATTTTTCCACTGGATGGCAGGGTGAAGCATTAGGAAAGCGTTTTTAAGAGAGTCGTAGAAGGTTTTCTTATCCGGAAACAGTGTTTTTACAAAGCGCATAGCAAACCTATAGAGGGTGATTTTTCAACATTAAAAGATGTTCGAGAATAGGTCCAAGAGACAGTGCCGGAAAAAATGTCAAAGCCCCCACAATAAAGATGACGAAGGAAAGAAGAAACCCGAAAAGAACAGTGGAAGTGGATAGAGTCCCGATGGAAGGGGGAGCAGCTTGTTTATTCGCAAGAGAGCCTGCCAAAGCCAAGCTCGGAAGCAAGATGACAACACGTCCCATCAGCATCACAAAACCAAGTGTCAAGTTGTAGTAAAGTGTGTTGGCGTTCAATCCCGCAAAAGCGCTGCCGTTATTTCCTGAAGCAGAGGCGAAGGCGTAAAGAATTTCTGTCAAACCGTGAGGTCCCGGATTAGCGATGCTAGAAGTCCCTGCAGGAAGAACGCTAGAAATCCCCGCGCCGATGAGAATTAACGATCCAGGAACAAGAGTCGCGCAAACGACCCATAAGATATCGCTTTTCTCGATTTTTTTACCCAAGTATTCCGGAGTGCGCCCCACCATAAGACCCGACAAAAACGCAGTCAGCAAGATGAACATGATCATGCCGCACAATCCCACGCCCACCCCTCCGAAGATGATCTCCTCCAGCATGATGTACATGAGTGCCACGCCGCCCGCAAGAGGGGGGAGGCTGGAAAGCATGCCGTTGACAGAGCCGTTCGATGTTGCCGTTGTGGAGGTGCTCCAGAGAAGGGTGTTTCGAATTCCAAGTCGCGTTTCGATCCCTTCCAGCAGAGGTGCTGCGTCTGCAACGGGATCGGTAACTAACGTTGTCATCATTGCGATGGCGAACCCTGCACACCAAATTGTGAACATGACAGACAAAATTGCCCACGCCTGTTTTCGGGAATTGACCATCACACCGTACATATAAACAGTTGCGGAGGGGATCAGCAAAATGGAAATCATTTGCAAAAAGTTGCTTAGTGCAGTGGGATTTTCGAAGGGGTGAGCGCTATTGGTGTTGAAGAAGCCTCCGCCATTCGACCCCAGTTCTTTGATAGCCACTTGTGATGCCGCAGGTCCCATAGGAATCGTTTGAGCTCCCATTTCTATTCCGATGACCTGTTGATAAGAGGAAAAATTTTGGATCACCCCTTCACCCACCAATACGACAGCAAGAATCAATGAAAGGGGGAGTAAGATGTAAATCAACGTGCGAGTGAGATCGAACCAGAAGTTCCCAAGAGTCGACTGCCGTTGAGCGACGATTCCTCGAATCAATACTAACAACGCACACATCCCTGTCGCAGCGCTTAGAAAATTCTGAACCGTCAAGCCCAACATCTGAGAGAGGTAACTAAGTGTTGTTTCCCCCGCATACGCCTGCCAATTGGTGTTCGTTGTAAAGCTAATCGCTGTATTTAACGCAAGATCCCATGAGGGGGCAGGGAAGTTTTGGGGATTTAAGGGAAGGACACCCTGAAACAACTGAATGAAAATGAGAGCGCACAATCCGATGATATTGAACCACAGCAAATTTTTGCCGTATGTCTTCCACGACATCTCTTCGTTTGGATCTATCCCCGCAATTTTGTAACTGAACGATTCAAGTGGAGCGAATATCCGGTCGACAAACAGAGGGGTCCGCGTGTAGACCGCAGCCATGTAGCTGCCAAGAATCGGTGTGAGCAACAGAAGCACTCCGAGATAGAGAACAGTTTCTATCAATTTTGGCATTAAAATTTCTCCGGAAAAAGGAGCGTGTAAACAAGATATCCCGCCATGAACACGGCTACAAACCCTGCAACAGCGAATTCGTTATTCATGATAAGTCTTTTCCGGGACAAACAAGAACTTTACCCGCAGTCATCTGCTGATGATACGCGAGAAGCGCGTCCGCCGTTTCTGCTAACGAAGCTCTTTGCCGAATCGCAGTTTGGAAACTGCCGTCAGCCATCATCTTTTGCACTTGATTGGAAGCTTTGTAAATTCCAAAAATCGAGTGACTCGCCAGCCAATTTGTCACCCAAAATCCCAGGACGGACTTAGTTTGGAAAATCAGGGACATCGGACTGATGTCGTTGCAAGAGGAGAGCGATAACGACCCGTAAACCATCACTTTTGAATGGTTAGGCATCGCGCTTAATATGGAACCCGTCATCTCGCCGGCAACAGCGTCAAAGGCAATCGTGGCCCCTAATCGCGCCGTCTCTCGCTTTAGGTCCTCCCTAAATTTTTCTGATTCCGAATTCAGGACGAATTTTGCTCCAAGTTTACGCAGGAGCAGCTCCTGCTCTTTACGTCTGACAATATTAATGACCGGAATGTTAGCTTTTAAAGCCAGTTTTAGCACCATTCTTCCTACCTGGCTTGCTGCTGCTGTTTGTAGGATCGCTTTATGTTTCCCTTGAATCGCTGTGTCCACCATCCCCACAGCCGTCAAAGGGTTGATGATGAGCGTAGCTCCTTGGTCGAAGCTGACGTCGTCTTTTAGCGGAATGCACGTTTTGGCATCGACAACACAATACTCTGCCCACATGCCGTCAATGTCCGTTTGAATTGCGCAGGCAACTCTTTTTCCCATCAGCCACCATGCGTTAAACCCTTTTCCGTGGGCGACTACTGTGCCGGAGCCTTCCCATCCAGGAATAGTGGGCAACGATTTCTTCTTTCCATAGATTCCCTGTAAAAGGAGGATATCGGAAGGGTTGCAAGGGGAAGCTTCAACTTTGATTAAAACCTGGCCCGGTCCCGGCTTTGGAGTGGGTTTTTCGACGACGCGAAGGCTGCGAATAGCCTCGACAGGATCCTGGTGAAAGGATTCTATTTGCAACGCTTTCATTGTTAATGGGATATTCTTCACCGCGCCCTCCGGGTCATCACTTTTTACGTAATGCGAGATATAGCGGTTAAAGAAATTTTTTTAAATCAAATTTATTGTGGAACGCGCGACAAGTCGCAGCGCTCCAAAATCTCCTATCGACTTTTATTTGGCTTTTGCGCGTCCGGTGATGTCGATCACGTTCGTGTTCTTGATACTTTCAGTCCAATCAACGAGAGCCCTGTTGATTTTTCCTAGCACGACTTCTCGCTCTTTGTTTCCATGTACGAAAAGATCGGGGTGAGTTTGCTTGATGACAGTTTTTACTGTGGAAGGATCGGCTTTGTGGTTTTCATTTTTTAAAACTGAAGCGAGCAAATCCAAAACAACAGTTTCGGTTTTTTCGTCTAGTTGAGTGGACAGCTGACCGACCAAAATTTGAGCAACGATGTTTTTATTGATTTCGGAATTTTTACTTTCTTTATCTAATGCCGAAGACATTAAATTATTTAAGTTTCCTGTGACGCCTCTAATGTTATCCATAATTACACCTATTTTTTATAAAGTGCACACTATTATTATTCAAGCATTACAATTAATTTGTCAAATTAATTTAATTGTTAGATTTCTGGGTATTGCGTAATAAATTCTTTAGATGCTAGAATGGTAGATGGAGTGAATGAACTTAATCACATAAGACCGGAGATGCTATGGACTCGAATTCTTTTACCAATGGCGCCCCCAACGAAAACGTTGATCCTAACGTACAGGCAGCTTCGAATAACGCTACTGAGACAAAAGGGAAAGAGGCGTTGTCTGCGCAGGCAAACTCCGAGCAAAAGCAAGTCTGGGACGCGTCGAATGCAAGCTCTAAAATCAGTTCTCTCGAAGATTTAAAATCGAAATCTCCCGAATTATATCAAAAAATGATGGAAGGGATTGCCCAACAAATTTGCCGTCAGATGAAAGATGGGCAAGACCGAGTGAAGAAAAACCTCAGAGGGCAGTAGTCCTATCGTATCGTTGACAAATATCTTGTTTTAAGATATCCTCCAGTCATGGAAACTAATTCTATATTAATTGCGGTTCAAATTGATCGTTCCCATAATAAAGATGGCGGTGCGCATCAATTGTTTATTACCGGAGATCCGGAATATTTGACGCAATTTGAGGTAAATGGAAGCTTTTTCCTGGGGAAAAAGGTAGAAACTCCTCTCGATTACGACACTTTACATAGCGCCGGAACTCACATCGTTTCTCTCCTAGCGAAAGCCTGCCCCCAACAAAAATACGCGCTGGAAGACTTACAAATTTTTCCTGATACCCGTTGAGAGCATATGAACGAAACTGTAGACTCTTTTTACATCTCCGCCGAAGAAGCCGGACTCCGGCTCGATAAAATCGTCGCCACCCGCTACAAAGAAGTGCGCTCGCGCACCTATTTCCAAGCTCTCATCGACAGCGGAAAAATTTTGATCAATCACGAACCCGCGAAAAAGCGGATTGCTCCCAGAGAAGGCGACCACGTCGAGATATTATTCGCGCTCTCCCGCGAAATGTCGTTAGAGCCGGAAGCGATTCCTTTGGATATTCTCTATGAAGATGATCATTTTCTTGTGATCAACAAACCCGCAGGGTTAGTCGTACATCCCGCACCGGGAAATTGGAGCGGAACATTAGTGAATGGGCTTTTGCACCACTGCAACACGCTGTCGGCAGGGGAGACTTTTACTGAGCATTCGCCACCACCGCGTCCGGGTATTGTGCATCGATTGGACAAAGACACTTCAGGAGTGATCCTTTTAGGAAAAAATGATGCGATCACAGCGAAGTTGTCGACGCTATTCGCGGCCAGAGAAGTCTACAAAGAGTACACAGCCATCTGCATCGGCAATCCCGGAAATCGAATAATCGATTTTCCATTGGGACGTCATCCGGTGCACAGAAAAATGATGGCCGTCATTCCTGATGGTCGCCCTTCCATTACTCACTGCCGATCGCTAGCACACGATGAAAAGTTCAGTGCCGTTCAGCTTGTTTTGGAGACGGGGAGAACACACCAGATTCGCGTTCACCTAAAAGCTTTGAACTGCCCCATTTTAGGAGATGCTACCTACGGCAACAAGCAAACGAACGAGCGGTTAGGTGTGCAGAGACCCTTACTTCATTCGCGAGTCCTCCGCTTTCAGCATCCTATCACAGGAGCGACAGTGGAAGTGTCAGCACCGTTGCCTGAAGACTTTACTCCTTTTTTACAAAAATTGGGATGTGAGCAGTTAACGTTCTAATTGTCTAAAATTTTATTTTTTATAGACCTGAATTTGGGCTAAAAGCTAATATGTTGATTGGATGTCCATGTGCACCTAGAAGTGGTATTTAGAAATTTTATCTTTCAATAAGGATCGAAGTATGAAAGAATTCGTAGCATATATCGTAAAGAACCTTGTCGATCACCCGGACAAGGTGAAAATCAATGAAATTGGCGGAACACAGACGCTCATCATTGAACTTTCCGTCGAAAAATCCGACATCGGTAAAATCATCGGGAAAAAAGGAAAAACAATTAATGCGATCCGTACATTGCTTATGTCAGTGGCTAGCCGTAACGGCATTCGCGTGAATTTGGAAATCCTCGAAGAAGGCGTTGTTGTAGACTCCTCCGGAGAGTAAGCATCATGGAGAAAGCGCTTGCGCTTTCTCCTTCGTTTTCCCACCCTCTTCTCTAAGTATCTTCCCCCTTGCCCGCGCACCCTTGAAGACCCCACCAGATGCGGGGTAGTAACTTCCCCCCTGC
>CAMFKA010000137.1 GCA_945957185.1 uncultured Chlamydiaceae bacterium
AGCCTTGTTGCATAATTAACCACTGAGCCAGTGAGATCACAGAGGGTTTCTGAGGAATATGAGAATGATCATATCATTCAATTACCGTTTCTTTGTTGTCATAAGGTTCGAGAAAAAAACTCTAATGAAATAAAGGTTTTATTTGCGTTATGTACCTTGAATCCTCCCCAGTTCATTCCTCCTCTGTGATCTCAGTGGCTCAGTGGTGATTAATTATGCAACAAGACCTCTTGAATGCCATAAAGCGGAATCTCGCAAAGATTTCCGTGCTTAGCAAATATTCCTTCAGAAATTTTTATTCCATACGGGCTTTTGGGATGTTTTTGTAAGAATACATTTAGGCTTTTCATTCCCCCTTTAATTTTCGACTTCACCTCAATAGGTACGATCGTTTTCTTATGAATGGTGATAAAGTCTACTTCAGCATTGCTCGTTGATGATTCGTTATGCCAATAATAAAGCTCTCCTTTTTGAGAAGGGTCTGAATAAGCCATCAATTCTTGTGCAACCAATTGTTCTGCGCTAAAACCAAACAACTCAATTTCCAATGGATGGGTCACCCATTCAGTTAAATCAAGCCCAAGAATTCTGTGTGCAATGCCTATATCAAAGAAAAAAACTTTAAATTTTTTTTCATCGACTTCGGTTCCTAGAGGATACGATTGTGCCGCCGTGTGAAAACATTGATACGTAATCCCTGCTTTCCCCAAAAGGTGAAGAGCTTGTTTGATGGGGTAAGTTTTGGCATCAGGATCGACATTAACGTATTTGAATTTCTTGCCTAACTGTTTTGGAATTGAAGCAAACACATGTCCCACATGCTCTACATGATGTGCTTTAGCGTATTTTTGAAAATCATCGATATAAGTTTTAATAATTCGATCTTGAACTCTTTGACATAACGAAGAGTTTTTATGTGTAAGCCATGTATCAACTACAGCAGGCATACCCCCAAGCCACATATAATTTTTTAAATAGTCTAAAATGACTGCATGTGTAGCTGGATCAACATTTTCACTTTTAATCACCTCTCTCAAATCATCACGTTGATTTGCCGTTAAAAATTCCATGAAAGAGAGTGGGTAGAGAAATAAATAATCAACTCTCCCCACAGCCATCCCTAATTTTTCTAAAGTAAATTCAAGGAGAGACCCGGCAGCAATCACGTGAAGTTCGGGCATCTCTTCTTTAAAATAACGTAAATAACGAATGGCATCAGGACACTCTTGAATTTCATCCAAAAATAAGAGTGTATGCCCGGGGATGATCTTTTTTTGAGTGTATACTTCTAGTTGTTCTATCGTTTTTTCGAGAGAGATGTGAGGAGGAAAAAGAGAATGCACCCTTCTGTCTTTTTCAAAATTTATCTCGATGTATGATGTAAACTCTTTTCCAAAAAGGGAAACCAACCACGATTTCCCTACTTGCCGAGCCCCCCTAATCAACAGCGGAACACGGATAGGATCATGACGCCACTTTCTCAAAAATTCTATACGATCCCTATGCATTATCCACCTCTCTTTAATCATATTTTAGAAAAAACAGGGGGATAAATCAAGAGATTTTAGAAAAAACAGGGGGATAAATTCGGCATTTTTAGAAAAAACAGGGGGATAAATCACCCTGTTTTAGAAAAATAGGGCGTCGATTTTCGCGGCCATAATGAAATCGCTCTCGGAGAGTCCATTGATTTTGTAGGTCCAAAGGAGAACTTTCACGACATTGTAACTAATCACAATTGTAGGGTGATGGCCATTCGTTTCTGCTAATCCTCCCAAAACATTCGCATAAGCGAGAGCATCGACAAAACTGTCAAACTCAAAGTCTTTTTCAATGTGATGTTCCCCTATTAACGTCCATCCACCTCCCAAAACTTCTACCCACGCTTGTAATTCTTCGCCTTTCATTGCGGGGGTCGCTCCGGTGCAAGGGATGCAGGGCATTTCGTGTAATTCGTCACTAGCTACTGCTGTAGGTAGGCTCCAAAGCAAAAGACATAGACAAATGAAATGAGTGATCCGTTTTGACATGATATTTCCTTTTAATTAATTAGGTTTACGTAGTAATTCAGCTACACGCTTGGCAGCATAAGTAAAAATAAAATCGGCACCGGCACGTCGAATAGACAGCAGTGTTTCGTAGAACGCTTTATCGGCATCCATCCACCCGTTTTGTGCTGCCGCCATTACCATGGCGTATTCTCCGCTCACATGATAAGCGCCAACGGGCAAGTGAACATTTTTTTTCACTTCTGCAATGACGTCTAAATAGGGTAGTGCAGGTTTAATCAGCAACATATCCGCCCCTTCGGCAACATCTAAAGCAGATTCCAAAATCGCTTCTCGTTTATTTGCCGGATTCATTTGATACGTTTTTTTATCTCCAAATTTTGGAGCTGACTGAAGAGCATCTCTAAACGGGCCGTAGAATGCGGAAGCGTATTTGGCAGCATAAGATAAAATTCCCACTTGATCAAAGCCTGCGCGGTCTAAAGCTCTTCGAATCTCGCCCACGCGCCCATCCATCATATCGCTTGGAGCGATGATATCAGCGCCGGCATCGGCGCACAGAATCGACATTTCAGCTAGCGCTGCTACAGTGGAGTCGTTGAGGATGCAACCATCATCGTCCACATGCCCGTCATGCCCATGGTCGGTATAGGGGTCTAACGCGATGTCAACCATGACGCACATCTCCGGGACTGCGTTTTTTACGGCATTAATCGCTTGATGGATAAGATTTCCTTGACGGAGAGCTTCCCTTCCATAACGATCTTTCCTTTCGGAAGGAACTAAAGGAAACAGATCGATGGCGCGAATGCCTAGGGCATAAGCTTCCTCAACGTCACGGAGGAGGTTATCGATCGATAATCTCGAAACACCCGGCAAACTACTGATCGGTTGCACTTGCTCTTCCCCTTCGACAACAAAGTAAGGAAGAATCAGCTGACTAGAGTGAAGATGCGTTTCCTGAGCTAGAGAACGGATCGCGGCAGTGCGGCGATTTCTTCTTGGTCTTTGCAATAAGTTCATGGACGTGGTAAAAACATCTGTAAACATAGTAAACCTCTCCGTAAACAGTTTAATATACGAGATTTGGAATGATTAAACAAGTAATTTTTGATTTAGGGCGTGTTCTGCTGCGGTGGGAGCCGGAGCTATTAGCAAAAACGCTAGCAGAGGAAACTCCGGGTTTTGACTACAACATATGGACTATTACGCAAGAGCCCAGTTGGTTAGAATTTGACATGGGATTGATCCGCACACCCGACTTGATAAGGCGTTATGAGGGAAAATATCCTAAAGCCTCGCTCGAACTCTTTATGCAAAGAGTGCCGCATATTCTGACACCGCAATCCGAGGGGCTTCGACTCTTAGAAGCGACGATTGAACGTGGTTTAAAAAAATATGTGTTATCGAATATGTCTCACGATTTTTATGGGCATCTCATCAGCACTTACCCATTTTTGACAGAATTTGATGGCAGCGTCTACTCGTGTCACTACAATTTAGCGAAACCCGATACAGCATTATTTCAGGCGATCATAGATAAATTTGAGTTAGTGCCTTCGGAAACATTATTTGTCGATGATATGCCTTATAACGTGGAGGCTGCCAAGGCGCTAGGAATGGAGGCCTTGGTATTTACAAAAAGCGAGCAAACTTACAGAGAATTCCTTTCAAAAATACGAGTTTTTTAAGTAATATATAATTATAAATATGATCAGTTTTAGAAAAAAAATATTCATCACTTTCGTTGTTATTTACATCATCCTGATTGCTTTGATGTTTCCTTTCGGTGCGCACACCGTCCGCAGTATCGTCAATATGGGAATGGAGGACCGTGCGAACGAGATGATCGAAAGGATCCAACACGCTAAAGACGATGACGCTCTCATCAAGCTCCTCAAAGATCAAAAGTCTCTTATTTTTTTTCGCGTTAGCGTCATCTCCGACGAGTACAAAGTGTTGTACGATTCTCACACCAAAAGAATTATTGGACCCCAATTCTCCCAAGATAACGTCGTTAACCACCCTGAAGTGATCGATGCTTTCGAAAATGGAATCGGTTACAACGAGGATTACTCGGAACTGATGGGTGAAAAATTTGTTTACCTCGCCAAAGTTTTTGATTTTCATGACAAAAAGTATGTTCTTCGCACAGCTTTTCCCTATAAATATGTCGTCCAAATGACAAACGATTTTGAAAAAGGATTTTTTGTTGTTTCCTCCGCCGTTCTTCTTCTTTTCGGACTGTTAACGTGGTGGATGATCAACCGCATTACAACACCGATCAACAAAATCATCGATGCTGTACGCCCTTATCAAGAAGGAGTGGTGACTACTATTCCAACAGTTCAGACGTTACGTATGGACGGCGAAGACGAATTTGGAAAGCTTGCTCAAACATTGAATTCTCTTTCAGAAAAGATCCAAAAGCAAATTGATACGTTAACATTTGAAAAGAACGAAAAAGCCGCCACTCTTGAAGCGTTGATCGAGGGCGTCATCGCTGTCGATGATAAAATGACTATCACCTATGTCAATCACACTGCAGAGGAATTTTTAGGGTTACAAAATCTGGTGGGCAAAACTTTTGATCCCTCCATCGAACCCCTTTGCGACAATCTGCTGCGGCAATGCCAACAAAATCAAAAGATCCTCACGGACACTCTAAAGCTTAAAAAAGACCACGGAAAATTCTTATACAATATCCTCGCCGTTCCAAAAGCTAATCGCTCCGGTGCCGTATTGGTTTTGCAGGATCAATCCGCCCTTTTTAAAGTTTTGGAAATGAAAAAAGACTTCATCGCAAATGCTTCTCACGAGCTCAAAACTCCCATCACAATCGTGCGAGGCTTTGCTGAAATGCTCCATGAAAATCCTGACCTACCTGTGGAGACCCGTGGAGATATGACAGAAAAGATCGTAAGGAATTGCGTGAGAATGACTAGTTTAATCAAAGATCTACTCACCCTCTCCGACGTGGAAAATATTCCCGAGTCGCGATTGATCGATTGCGACATCCATTCCGTAGTGCAAAATTGTGCAAATCTGCTGCGCGATGCATTTCCAACAGCTAACATCGTCATTGAACACCCTGACAATATCGTCTATCACATCAAAGCCGATCCCACATTAATGGAGATGGCTTTTATGAATTTAATCGAAAATGGAATCAAATATTCAACTCCTCCCGCAGACATCAAAATCACTTTTGAAACCATCTCCCCCCATAAACTGCTGATCAAAGTCACCGACAAAGGCATCGGGATCCCCGAAATCGATGTCGAACATATTTTCGAAAGATTTTATACCGTTGACAAAGCGCACTCCCAAAAAATGGGCGGCTCCGGCTTGGGACTCTCTATCGTAGAAAATACCATCATCAAGCATGGCGGAACAATACGCTTAGAGTCGAAAGTCGGAGAGGGCACCACATTTTTCATCCAATTCCCTTTGACAAATTGAGTTGCAGCAGTTACAAAGCAATCATGTCTGATCAAATTCAAAAAGTGACAAGTCTAATGCCGCCCATCCTTGACAAGTACAGTCAGGCGATGGACGAGATTAAAAAGGTCATTATCGGCCAAGAGCACATGCTGCAAAGCTTATTTATTGCTCTTTTAGCTGACGGCCATGTGCTGTTAGAAGGGCTGCCTGGACTCGCTAAAACACTGACTGTCAATACTTTCGCGAAAGTATTGCAATGCGATTTCAAACGCGTTCAGTTCACTCCGGATCTTTTGCCCGGCGACTTAATCGGCACCTCGATTTACCACCCAAAAGAGGGTAAATTCACCGTTAACAAAGGTCCCATTTTCACTCAAATTCTCCTTGCAGACGAAATCAACAGAGCCCCCGCAAAAGTGCAATCGGCGCTGCTTGAGGTGATGCAAGAGAAGCAGATCACCATCAGCGGGGAAACATTTAAAGTGAGCAACCCTTATCT
>CAMFKA010000138.1 GCA_945957185.1 uncultured Chlamydiaceae bacterium
TAGCCACACTCGCCCAGGTTGCAGTGAGCACAGCGAACGGAAACCTGGGTAAAGGGAAAAATTAAAACCGAGGCCTGAAAGGCCGACATAAATCCTTAGGTTGATGCTTATGCCACGGAGATGTTATTACCACGACATACGGGTAGCGGCGGATAGGCTGAAGAGATCTTCGGGTTCCTTATGGTACGCGAGCGCTGCGATCATCGCTGCATTGTCCAAACTTAATTGCCCTGGCGGCCAATAGAGCGGAACCTCTACAAAATGCTTTTGCATCATCTCGCGCAATGTCCTGCTGTTCGAGACGCCCCCGCCAAAGACGATTCCACGACACCCAAATCGTTCGACGGCTCGACGGCTCTTTTGGATCAAATCATCAAAGGCAGCACGTTGGAACGATGCGGCGATGTCACTTCGGGTTTTCTCGGTCAACGGCTCTCCGCCTTTCTCGTTCTGTCCACGAATTGCGTAAAGGACGGCGGTTTTAAGTCCGCTAAACGAAAAATGAAACTCTTTTCCCTTTACGTTCCCCCCTTTGAATGGAAAAGCGTAGGCGTCTCCACCTTTTGCTAATTTTTCCACTTCGGGGCCCCCTGGATACGGCAGCGATAACATTTTGGCGACTTTATCGAATGCTTCACCAACAGCGTCGTCAGTGGTTTGTCCTATCGCGGTGTATTTTCCGATCCCTTCCACTAATAACATTGAAGTGTGGCCTCCGGAAACAATCAACCCTAGCAGCGGGTATTCCAGATTGTCTTGCTGCATCATGGCAGCGTAGAGGTGTGCTTCGATGTGATTGATGGGGATAAGCGGTTTTTCCAGGGTGTATGCCAGCGTTTTTGCTGCATTGATACCGACTAATAAAGCTCCGATTAATCCGGGGCCTTTGGCGACGGCGATTTTATCGACAGCTTCCAGTGGGATATTCGCTTCATCACAGGCTTGTTGGATGACAGGAATGATGGCGTCCATGTGGCGGCGACAGGCGAGTTCGGGGATGACTCCTCCATAAACGGCGTGCATATCAGCCTGAGAAAAGACAACATTCGATAAGATCTCTTTTCCATCACGAACGATGGCGGCAGCGGTTTCGTCGCAGGTGCTTTCGATTCCTAAAATCAGCATATCACCTGCTATTTTTGAGAGGTGATCAGCGTGGCGATCCCTCCCCACAATGGGGTGATTTGGATGTTTTTGAAGCCGGTTTGGGAGAGCATTTTCGAGATTTTTGAGGGTTCAGCAAAGCTGTGGATACTGTTGCAGAGGTATTCGTAAGCGCTTTTGTCGGAAGCAAATAGCTTCCCTAGTCCGGGAACACATTTTTGCAGGTACAATTTATGTCCAAACGCCAATAGAGCGTTCCTTGGGCGTGTAAGTTCCAAAATCCCGAAGGTTCCGGTGGGTTTTAGCACGCGATGGACTTCTTGAATGCATCTTAAAGGGTCTTTAACGTTTCTGATGCCGTAAGCAATCGTTGCTGCATCTGCTACAGCGGATTCGATGGGAAGCTTTTGAACATCGGCGTGGTGATAGTGCAGTTGGTGGGAAGCTAGTTTTTGCCCTTTGTGTTTTGCACATTCGAGCATTTCGGCAGAAAAGTCGACCAAGTGAGCGATGTGGGGGCTATTTTGTCTGCGTAGATATTCGTAGGCGATCTCACCGGTGCCGGCGCAAAGGTCGACAAGGACTTTGGGGTTGTTCAAACACGCTTTATCGACCAGTTTTTTGTTCCACAACTTATGCAAACTAAGCGATAAGATGGCGTTTGTTTTGTCATATTCGCGAGCGATTTTATCGAACATCGCGGCGATTGTTGCCGGATTCTCTTTTTTATATTGGGTCATGGGGAGTTCTTTCCGTTAGGATGATTTGGGTTTTTCGTTATCGTTTTTATGCTCTTCGTGTTTGTCGCACAGTTGGCAGCTGACACTCGTGCCGCAGCCTTCTTCCCGAATTTTGTGGGGGTCGCGACCGCAAGCTCCGGGTTTGATTTTGGGCTTGCCGGTTATCAGCAGCCCAATTCCTAGGCAGACCAAAGCAACAACAATGACAAAAAAAGCAATTAGGGCTGTGATGGCTACTGCCGGCATAGTTTAATCCTCGTCTTCATCATCTTCATCGTCGAAGTCATCATCGAAATCGTCGAGATCATCGTCATCGAGATCTTCGAGGATCGGTTTTTTCGGGATGACAACAGCGGATTTAGGAATTAATTTTTTGGGAACATCTTTAATGAAATCGATCCAGATAGGGGAGCTCCAAGCGATGTGACCATCTTCTTGTGTGACGCGGATGTAGTAGTACACAAAAGGAGGATTTTTATCTTTGGCATCGACGCACACTTTATCTAATGCGGTGGTATCGTCGTAGGTGAACTCCATGGAGTACCCTTCCGGCTTGAGTGTGTGAAGCACTTTTCCGTTGCGGATGATTTCGATTTTTTCCAGCTTCGTTGTCCCTGCAGCGTGTCCGGAAATGTGTCTGTTGTATTGTAGACCGGGCTTTTGAGCGTTCGATGTTTCTGTTCCCATTCCGTTGCCGGCGATTTGGAATCCGATAATCATCCGTTCGCCGGTTGTGGCGTAGCAAGATCTGTTATAAAGAGCTTCCGCAATCGATGCTTTTGTTTGCTCTGCTGCAATGATCGCTGTCATACCCGGCGTGTATTGCACTTGGTCGCTTTCGAAGAAGGCATCGTAGAAGCCTCTGTCGTCGAGTCCGCCTGCTACAAAACCGAAGCGACGATTTTTTAATAATGCTTTTTGAATGGAGCCTTCGGCACTTTCGGTGATCCCTTTTTTACCATCGATGGCGATGGGGCGTAGGTTTCCTTCCTTTTCGGTGCATTCGGAAGATCCCCAAGCGTTATAGATCTCGACTACACGTTCGAATTGTGGGTCGAAGTTAGCGAAATCGTACTCTTTGCCTTTCCCCATTGTGAATGAGGGAATAGAGATCAATTCTTTTGGGCTGAAAGACTTGTAAATCTTTGAAAGCGATGTGTATTTAGGGTCTTTCTTACGGATAATTTGTTTTCCGTCTTTGAGGTAGAGCAAATGGCGAACGCCTTCTGTTTTTGGCGCTCCGACCCATTGGCAACCGAGGAAGGTGTTGAATCTTTCGTTTTCGTCGAAGTCGGTGACATTCTGTGAAATCAATTTCCAGGTGTCGTTTGGAGTTTCTTCCTGATTTTCGAAGGAAGAGATGCCATAGAAATTGACACCTCGTTCATCTCTGAAATGTCTTAGGCAGCTTTCGATATTGTCTGTAGAGTCCATGCGATCTGATTCGCCATGGAGAAGACCCCAGAAAAGGTTTTTTGGGTTTTCGGAGAAGCAGCGGATAGGTCCCGATTTAAATTGCTCTTTGGTTTTTGAATTCTTTAAAACGATAGTGTAGACGCCGGGTTCGTTGAAGTAGAGGTTTGGCAGAGCGATAAAGCCTGTCTCCGGAACGAATAGCTTCCAATTGAGGTTTTCACGTAAGTGTTCGTGAGAAAGTTCCACCATCGTGTCTTCGGGGGCGTTGCTGGTCAAATTGCCATACTCGTCTTCAAAGCGTACAACCACGTCAAAGCGCTTGTTGCGTTGGGCAAAAGAGGGAGCCATAATTTTAATGGAGTGGAGGGCGTTGCCGCGAATGTCGAGAGAAAACTGTTCCGGTTCTCCGTATTTTCCTTTTCCGGTAGGGTCAACAAAAAGGAAGAACGTGCGACGGCGTTGTGCGTTCGTCTGTGATCTTGTTCCGTTTTTGGGAGTGCTAAATTCTTTTTCGTTTTGTGATCCCACAACGAAAGTGACGGTTTTACCGATACCCACTTCGGAAGGGAGGACGAATTCGTATTGCGGGACGAAGCTGTCTGGAAGTTCAATCTCTTTCCCTTGGATAACTTTGCCGTTTTCAAGTTTTGCGTAAATGACGTTATCACTGTGCTTTAAGTTGGCGCTAGGGATTTCCCAGTCGAGTTCGCGTCCTTTACTTCCTAAGTCAAACTTTAATTTTGTTCCCTTAGGGAGGGCTGTCGCGGTAGTGTAAATGAATTTCCAGGTTCTTGTTGCCCCTGCAACTGCGCTGTTAGGTTCGCATAAACAAATTGATCGTCGCATACAAATTTACTCCATAACTGATGTCGAAATATTAATCGAATCCCCCAAAAAAGTCTAGGGTTATGATGCGTTGCGGACTTTTCTGGCGACACAAATAAATGCTTTCAGTAATATAACGGGCATGAAAAGAAATCACCACATTGCATCATTAAAAGGAAACTATTTGTTTCCGGAAATTACCGCTCGAAAGAATGCGTTTCTCGAAAAAAATCCTCACGCAAAACTGATTAGTTTGGGGATTGGAGATACGACTCAACCTCTTCCCGAATCCATAACTGAAGCGATTGCTGCTTACGCGATGCGCTTGTCTTGCGCGACGGGATATTCAGGCTACGGTCCGGAACGGGGGAGTCTAGAATTGAGGAAGCGGATTGCTTCCGAAGTTTATGGTGATAAATTGTCTCCTGACGACATTTTTGTTTCCGACGGAGCCAAATGCGATTTGGGAAGACTTCAGCTTCTTTTTGGCCCTGACGTGACGATTGCAGTGCAAGATCCGGCGTACCCTGTTTATGTCGAAGGCAGCATTTTGCAGGGAGTCAAAAATGTTATTTATCTGCCGTGTACTCCTGAAAACAATTTTTTTCCGGATCTGAGTGCTGCTAAAGATGCGGACATTATCTATTTTTGCTCTCCAAATAACCCCACAGGTGCTGCTGCGACGCGGGAGGAATTGGAGATGTTGGTGAAGTTTGCTCGCGAGCATGGTTGTATTATTGTCTTTGATGCGGCTTACGCCAACTTTATTCAAGATCCTTTGTTGCCAAAATCGATTTACGAGATTTCGGGAGCGCATGAGGTTGCGATTGAGGTGGGGTCTTTTTCGAAATTGGCCGGATTCACCGGCGTGAGATTGTCTTGGACTGTTGTTCCGGAAGCGTTGAAGTACGATGATGGCACTTCGGTTAGAGCGGATTGGAATCGTTTGATGAGCACGGTCTTTAACGGAGCCTCCAATATCGCACAAGCAGGTGGCTGTGAGGTGTTAACAGCTGGGGGAAGAGCGGCTGTTGCTGAAGTGACTGCATACTATATGGAAAATGCTCGTTTGCTAAAGAGCGCTTTTTTGGAAGTCGGTTATGAGGTTTTTGGAGCAGATAATGCTCCGTATCTTTGGGTTCGGTGTCCCGGTGAGGATTCGTGGAGCGCTTTCAATCGCTTTCTAGAGAATCATCATATTGTGACTACGCCCGGAGCCGGGTTTGGGCCTATGGGTGAGGGATTTATAAGAGTGACGGCATTTGGTAACCGTGAGAATATTTTGGAGGCGATCGCTCGGTTTAAGAACCGAACGTCCCACTAAATGCAGGGCAGTAACCTCACCCTTGCCCCTGCCCTTGCCCTAATCATTACCCATTTTTTATGCCGGCCTTGCAGGCCTCGACCTTATTTTTTTCTTTACCCAGGTTTCCGTTCGCTGTGCTCACTCCAACCTGGGCTATGGTATTCCGTCCCGTTGGGACTACGCGGCAATAAAATATGTGTTAAGTCCCGCAGGGACGGAATACCATAGCCCAGGTGAGTGTGGCTATTTCTGGTTGAAAGCCTCACGAATGTGTAAATCCACTGAGATACCAGGTCGAGGACGACCTGGCTACCTCGCATCTAGAGCACACTTCAAGGTAGCCGGGGCGTCCCCGCCCTGGTATCGCTGTGAATTTACACATTCGCGAGGCTTCAAAATGATTTTTCAACCAAAAGTAGCCACACTCGCCCAGGTTTCCGTTCGCTGTGCTCACTCCAACCTGGGCTATGGTATTCCGTCCCGTTGGGACTACGCGGCAATAAAATATGTGTTAAGTCCCGCAGGG
>CAMFKA010000139.1 GCA_945957185.1 uncultured Chlamydiaceae bacterium
AATTAGAACTTTTTGTTCCGGCAGATCACTCGACAGCGGGTGGATTCCTCTGGCTCCCTCGCGGTAAAATTTTAATTGATGAGCTGCAATCGTTTTGGAAACAAAAAATTTCACAGGTCAATGCTCACGAAACCCTCACTCCTCCTGCGATTAATACTCATATTTTGAAAAAATGGAACCCCTACATCGTCGACGAATTCGAAATCCCTTCTTATGAATTCGAAACAACATTCTACTCTCCCGCACTTTCTACAACTCTACACCACGCGGAAATTTTTGCTTCCCGAACTCTCTCTTATAAAGAACTCCCTTACCGACTGGCCGAATGGAAGTATGTTTCCACTTTTACACCCTCTCATCAGACAAAAGGACTCCTCCGCTCCCGCTTCCAACTCGAGGATTCGCTCCACTCATTCTGTGTCGAAGGGGAGATTGCAAAAGAATTGAAATCATTCTTGCAATTCATTATCGAATCAAGTAAGATATTGGGTTTCGAGGTCCGTTGGTTTCTATCCTCTAGAGGGAGGAAAGCGGCAGGATCTCCGGAAAACTGGAAAAAAGGATTCGAGTGGCTCAAAGAGGCTCTCTCATCGTTTGACGAAACTGCTGAGGAAAACACCGGCATCGTCGACGGAGAAGGCCCCGCCCTCTACCTCAGTGCAAAGGATCATCTTAATCGAGAGTGGCCTATCTCCTCTGTAGGGATCAATTTAAATATCCCTCACCGAATGGGCCTCCGCTATCAAGGGGCGGATAATACTGTTCACCTCCCTTGGTTGGTTCATGCACGGCTGTATCACTCCGTCGATCGTATCGTCGGTCTGATTCTCGAAAAAAATCGCGGCTGGCTCCCTTTGTGGTTAGCTCCCGAACAAATTCGAGTGATTCCAGTTTCCGAACAGAATAAAGAGTACGCGTCTGAACTGCTTCAGACTCTACTCCAGAAAAACTTTCGCGCCTCGCTCGATCAACGTAACGAAAAGCTAGGCGCAAAATTACGCGCGGCAGACCGCGCAAAGGTTCCCATCGCGTTGATCGTTGGGAGCCAAGAGGAACTTAACCAAAATGTCGCCGTGCGACGCTTTGGTCGCGAAGAGTCACAAACAACGGTGCCTTTCTCCACTCTGTTGGAGCAATTAACCGAAGAACGTGACTCCAAGCGTTGCCCAGAACCCTTTGAGGAGTAAAAACGGTTGAAAGTAAATAGAGAAATCCGAGCCCCACGAGTGCGGGTTATCAGTTCCTCCGGCGAGCAAATTGGCGTCATCCCTCTTTACGAAGCACTCCAAAGAGCTGAACAAGAGGGCCTCGACTTAGTCGAAATTGTGCCGGGTTCAAACCCGCCGGTATGTAAGATCATCAATTACGGAAAATTCCGTTATGATCAAACAAAAAAAGAGAAGGAAAGCAAGAAAGCTCAACACCAAGTGAAGGTGAAAGAGGTCAAGCTTAAACCTAATATTGACCAACACGACTTGGAGACAAAAGAGCGACACGCAAGAGAGTTTCTGCAAAAAGGAAACAAAGTCAAAGTCACGATGACCTTCCGCGGTAGAGAAATGGCCCACACCGAAATCGGTGAAGCCGTCGCGAAGAAGTTCTGCGCTAACTTAGAAGACGTTTCCACTGTAGAAACTCCACCAAAATTGATGGGTCGCTCCCTAAACATCGTTTTAGCTCCAGGTGGAAAAAAGAAAACTGCTAAGACCACAGACACTACAACCCCTTCAGAATCAACTGCAACGGGTTCGTAAATAGTCCGATTACTGAGGAGATTGCGTCGTGCCTAAAATGAAAACAAAAAAAGCAGTCGCTAAGCGTTTTACTGTGACTGCGTCCGGAAAGCTTAAACATAGCCAACCAGGAAAACGTCATATCATGACGAAAAAAGCACCTAAGAGAAAGCGTCAGCTTAATCGCCCAGCTGTTTTAGCTGAAGGCCTAGCGCGCACTTACCGTCGCCTAATGGGTGTTGCATAACCCCATCGGCGTACAAACAAGAACTAAACCTGTCTGCATGTTCTATCGGAATGAGACATCAGACCTTAACCAGTGGAGATAAGCTATGGTTAGAATTACGAATGCTGTAGCTTCACACCGAAGAAAAAAAAGAGTACTCAAAAGAGCAAAAGGATTTGTTGGCGATCGCAAGAATCACCTGCGTCTGACTCAAGAAGCGGTGATGAGAGCCCTGGCGTATAACTACCGCCATCGCAAACTTAGAAAAAGAGATTTTCGCAGCCTGTGGATCCAACGTATCAGCGCCGCTGCAAAAATCCATGGAATATCCTATAGTAAATTTATTTTTGGGTTGAAAAAAGCCCGGTGTGAACTAGATCGTAAAGTACTCGCTGACATGGCGATACGCGATCCTTCCAGCTTTGCTGCGGTCATTAGCCGCGCAAAAGAAGCCTTGGTTTAATACCAATGCTTAAAAGGGCGGAACCTTAAAGTTCCGCCCTTTTTTTTTACAAAACTTTACACGACTCAATCTTATGCAAACGATTATCGACAACCTCCATAAACAGTTCGCAGACGAAATCGCTGCGGCACAATCCCTCAAAGACGTTGAGGTCCTCAAGGTAAAATACCTGGGAAGAAAAGGCCCCATCCAAGACCTCATGCGCATGCTTAAAGATGCGTCTCCGGAACAACGTCCCCACCTGGGTAAAGTCGTCAACGATCTCCGCGAAAGCTTCGTCGTCCAACTCGAAAGCAAAGAGGCTTCTTACCAAGAAAAAGAGGGCGCAGAACAATTACTCCGTGAAACTATCGATGTCACTCTTCCCGGCGAACCTTCATTCGCCGGCAGAAGCCATGTCATCAGCCAGGCGATGGACGAAATGCTCACCATCCTTTCCGAAATGGGCTTCTCTATTCAATACGGTCCTGAAATCGAATCGGAATACTACAATTTTGAATCTCTTAATTTCGCTCCGGATCATCCGGCTCGCGACATGCAAGACACTTTCTTCATCGACGACAATACAGTCTTGCGCACCCATACCACTACCGTTCAGTCTCGCGTGCTGGAAGGGCAAAATCCTCCGATTCGTGGAGCTTCACCCGGAAAGGCGTACCGCAATGAAACGATCAGTGCGCGCTCCCACGTTTTCTTCCACCAAATCGATGTCTTCTACGTCGATCAAAATGTTTCTTTTGCAGACCTCCAAGCAACCATGCGCGAATTCCTAAAGAAATTGTTCAAAACTGAAGTGGAAACCCGCTTCCGCCCTAGCTATTTTCCGTTCGTAGAACCGGGCATGGAAGTGGATGTCCGCTGCCTAAACTGCGGTGGCGTCGGCTGCGGCCTTTGCAAAGGAACCGGCTGGCTAGAGGTCGCGGGCGCGGGAATGATCCATCCTAAAGTGCTCGAAAATGCAGGGATAGATCCTGAAAAATACACTGGATTTGCCTGGGGACAGGGTGTCGAACGCCTTGTCATGCTTAAATACGGCATCAAAGATATCCGTCAATTCACTCAAAACGATCTGCGCTTTCTGGATCAATTTTCGGCGGTCTAATCATGAAATGGAGGGTCTCATCAAAAGAATCGGGATGGACTCTCCAACAATTTTTGCGGCATTTCCTACCCGAACTCTCCGCTAAATCGATCAAACGTCAATTGGAGCAGCATCGCTGCCGCGTCAATGGGCGTCTCGAGCGATTCTCTTCTGCTGTCGTAGGTGCCGGTGATACAATAGAGTTCTCTCCTATCGAAGTCTTGCCCCCCTCCACATCTGCCGATGTGCTTTTTGAAGATCCCTACATCAAAATTGTCAACAAACCCGCCGGTGTGACTTCCGAATCGTTTGCAAAAGCGAAAGATATTCTTGTCCATCGCCTCGATAAACCCACCTCCGGGGTCTTCATCCTAGCAAAGTCCCCTGAAGTGTATCAAGCGATGGTCGCACTCTTCCGCGATAAAAAAGTGGAAAAAACCTACTTGGCATTGGTCTCTGGAGTGCCTACCCAAAGCGCCGGAAAAGTTGAAAATTCATTAGGGAAAATCCATGACATCGGGGGGCAGTCGATTTGGGGAGCGGTACAAAACGGACTTTATGCATTGACCTATTGGAAGGTATTGGCAAAGGGAAAAAAGGCGGCTCTGATAGAAGCCTCGCCTATCACTGGACGGACGCATCAGATTCGTGTCCATTTGGCATCGCTCCAAATGCCCCTTGTCGGCGATGCACAGTACAGTGGAAAGGGAAAATATCTAGATGGAGGAAGGGTGATGCTCCACGCTTACCGCATCCGATTCCCTCACCCCAACACTCAAAAAATTATCGAAGTCACTGCACCGGTGCCTTCCGACTTTCATCAACAACTGAAACTGCTGGATATCAAATGGGACGACGCTATTTAATTATTAAAACATCGGCTTTGGGAGACGTCGTTCAAGCACTTCCTACAGTTGGATTTTTAAAAGAATTAGAGCCTGATTGCAAAATCGATTGGATTGTGGAGAGAGGTGCTGCCGATCTTCTAAGAGCGTGCCCACTTTTGGATAGAGTGATCGAAATCGATACCAAAAAATGGAGAAAACAGTTCTACAAGCTCTCTTCATGGAAAGCTCTTTCTGAAGCGTGCAGTCAGCTTCGCGATAAAAATTACGACGCTGTTTTTGACTTGCAGGGCAATGTCAAGTCGGCGATTTGGACGTTTCTGTGCCACAGTCCCGTCAAAGTGGGTTTGGCAAAGGAAAATATCCCCGAATGGCCTAATTTGCTGACCACGAACCATAAAATCGCTTTGCCGGAACACTTGAATATCCGAGAAGACTATTTGTGGATTTTATCTCAATATTTCCGTGTGCCGCTGCCACTGATACCTCCGGCAATCCCTTTTGTGATCGATGCCACAGATGCTTTGGAAGTGGAGTCGTTGTTACAGCGGGCATCAGCGCCGATATTGTTGGCTCCGGGGTCGGCATGGGAGAATAAGCGTCTTTCAAGAGAGCAATTGGAGCAATTGATCCAGACGTTGCCGTCGGAATCGACGCTATTTCTTGCGTGGGGGAGTGCGGAGGAGAGAGCACTTTGCGAGTCGTTGATGGACAAGCATGCGAGAGCCGTAGTGTTACCGAAGTTGTCGTTGCCGGCGTTACATTTTCTGATGAGCAAGATGACATTGGTGGTGAGTGTGGATTCGCTTTCACTCCATTTAGCAGCGATTGCCGGGGTCCCGACACGTAGCTATTTTGGACCGTCGTTAGCGGAGAAGTATGCTCCGAAAGGGATTTTACATACGCACGTGCAAGGGGAGTGTCCGTACGGGAAAGTATTTACGAAGCGGTGTCCGATATTGCGGTCGTGTGAGACCGGCGCCTGCATCAAAAATATTAATGTTTAGAGATTTATGGCACATACACATCATCAAAACATATTTCATCTTGTATGGTCAACAAAGGACCGTAAACCGATAATAATAGATTCTTTGAAGTCTCAAATGTTCGCGTTTATTGCGGGAGCATTCAAAACGGCCGGATGTAACCCCATTCAAATTGGCGGAATGCCGGATCATATACATGCATTGGTTGCAATACCGCCGAGATGTGCGGTTTCGGATGTTGTGCGAGATATCAAAATTTGTTCATCCAAATGGGCTCAACAAAATTTTCCTGTTGGTAAAAGTTTTGCTTGGCAAGGAGGGTTTGGGTCTTTTACGGTTAGTGCATCTCAGGTAGAGAATGTGCGAAAATACATTTTAAATCAGGATGAACATCATAAAGTTCGATCTTATCAAGATGAGTTCAAAAAGTTCTTGGAGCTGTATGGGGTCAAATTTGATGAGAAATATTTGTGGTCATAAATATGTTGCGGCACCCCCAAGGGGTGCAAATGATTGTATTGCAATGACCCCGGGTTGCGTCGCACGTCCTGCAGACGGCTCCTGACCTCGGGGCTACAATAC
>CAMFKA010000140.1 GCA_945957185.1 uncultured Chlamydiaceae bacterium
GATAACTTAAGAGAAGCTGACAACCTCGTTGTCAGCTTCTCTTTCAATAAATAAAACTACCCTTTTTTGCAGAAGAATCTTTGGAGAATGTAATCCAAAGAGATCTGTCCTGCTCCGAAGCAAAATAAAATCAAGCTAGCGAAGAAGAATGGGAATGGAGGCGCAAGGTGGAATGCCACGTCTGTATGCGCTGTAAAAATTGCTGTCAGCATCACAACGATAATTGCTAACGAGAAAAAGCGAGTGGCAAAACCGGCCATCAAGCAGATTCCTGATACCAATTCAGTGTACGCAACAATGTGTGCTGTAATTTCGGAAAAAGGGATGTTTAACGAATGAAAAAATGCAGAAGTCCCTGCGATATCCGCAAGTTTCAAACTTCCGCTCAAGAACAGCAAGTATCCCCAAAACAAACGAATAGCGAGCAATAGGAAAGGTTGTAAAAAATCTCCCAGGCAGTGCAGCGCATGACAGATAAAACAGGACGAATCGCAGTTGTTGTGACTGCAGCTTGATGAACTCATAATTCTACTCCTTTGGCGTTAAAAAAATCTTCAGCGACTCGTCAAGCTGGGAATCGGTGGAAGGCCAGACGTAAAAATTGAAGTCGCAAATTTTGAGAAAACCCATACGTTTAAACAGCAGAGCCCCTTGAGTAGCAGTATCCAAGACGATCATGCGGCAATTCATGTCGATAGCTGTTTGGATCATTTCCGACACCAGTTCTTTCGCAACACCGGTGTGTCGGAACTCTTCAAGGACTCCAATATTGTAAATCGCTGCCACTTCCCCTTCGATGAAAAGAGTGCAGCACCCTATCGTTTCCGACTGCAGTTTAGCGATAAAATGACGGAATGGACGGAGCGATGTGAGCCCCTTCTTTTCGAATAACTGCATATACTGCTGAATAACGCTGCTTGTCGTGGTGAATGTTTTCTCCAAGACGTGCCCCCAATCCGACAGCATTTCTGGGGTGCTGACGGGAAGCACGTGTATCGCTGATGGGAATGGGATGGGTCGGCAATACTCTTGTAAATTTAGCGCCATCCCCTGGATGGGACCGAGGAAGACGAAGCCTGAGCGCTCGAGTTTGGCTCCCAAATCCACAGGAAGAGTGCGGTGATCGAGACACCAACTAAACGGCAGCCCCTTGCTTTTATATTGCGAGATCGTATCGTGAATAAATTGGTCGCTTTTTTCTGGGGGAAACTGCGTGCGCAAGACACCGTTTAATAAGGGATGAGGGATTCCGGAAAAACTTAAACTGGAGTTTGCTGTTGTGTTGATTTCGACATTTAAGTGCGACCAGAACAGCAGAGTGTTCTCTTCGACCGCCTTAAGCGCTTCTACTTTGAATGTATCAGCTAGACTGTTTAACATCTTTTTTTCCTCTTACTTTTCGTATAATAAAAATTTGATTTTTTACGCTACCCATTTTATTCAATTTGTAGTACACTAGGCTTATGATTCGATTTATTTCAGGAATGATAGATAGATGTATTGGGGTTGCAGGGGCGTTGTTGCTTTCGCAGGCTCCGATGTATCTGCATCAATACATACAAAATCTTTCCGGGCACGTTTCCGAGCTGAAATTCCAGATCGCTACGCTAAGAGATGCGTCGAAAGGCTCCGGAAAGACCCTTGCGGAATATATCGGTAAATTTTCCGGCAGTCCCGACCCTGATTTCTCTGCGCAAGGGCGTTGGATGGCAGATTTGTTAGACCGCTACTCCGATATGAGCACATCGTTAATCACGCTGCAGGATGCTTCGGTATGGTCTAGACCTATCCTTTTTCTGCGTCACTGCTACCTTGATGTTGCAGAGCAAACGCTTGCCAAATTCACTCCGGGGCTCCCCTTCTCGCTTGAAGGTCTTGCGTATGCCGCTCTAGGGATGTTTCTGTTTTCCGCGCTATTTTGGCTGTTTAAATCTTCGATAAGGCACCTCTATGACACTCTTCGAAAGGCTTTTAGGAATGAAACGCCTAATAGCCGGACGCCTATTCAATAGCGCGCTATTTTATTTGGCGTGGATCGTCTGCATCCACCAAGCGACAGGCCCTCGCCCTTACACAGGACCGCTCGTTATCGCCGTTCTCCTCATCATCCATTTTTACTACACCAAAGAACGTCTTCTGGAAGCCATTCTAATTCCTGCTATCGCGCTTTTTGGAACGATATGGGACTCCCTTTACATCCATCTCGGTTGGATCGATTATGTAGGCGGTTACGAAAACTTTCCCGGAGTGATTCCGTTGTGGATGACAAGCCTATGGGCATTCTACGCCACAACAATCAATCATTCGCTTGCATGGGTGTACCGCAAGTTTTGGTTTATGGCTATCTTGGGAGGGCTTGGAGCTGCCGTCAGCTACGCCGTCGCATTTAAACTCGGCGCCGCAATACTGCATGTGTCGCAACCATTTATGTTAACCGTCATCGGTTGTGTCTGGGCGCTGGTATTCCCCTTTTCGTTCTATTTAAACGATTGGCTAAAAAAGAAGTTGCGCTCAACGGGTTAATTGAATCCAGTAATCCAACATATCCCCTCTCAAATATTTCTCCATCCTACGATAGTGAATCGGCCACAGTCCGCACAGTTCTGTATCTAAAAATGTGAGCTTTCCGTCTATGGAAAAAGGGATATTGAAAGCGTAGGCGCAGTCGGGTAAGCCCACTGTCGACAGCACCAAGTAGACGGCATTAAGTTGAGCTTTTTTGATTTTCTTTTTCCATTTGTCCAGGGATCGACCCGTTTCAAGAGGACACATGTCTTCCGCCACCAAAATAAAGTGTTGTGGGTTGGCACCGCTATCGGAGACCGATGGAATTGGATAGACCCATTTTTTGGGGCACTTTAATAGTTTCCCTAGATTGTATTGTTCGATGCATTGGTTAACAGCGATGGCACCGATGATGCGTTCCTTAAACTTCTGCACCGGATCTATCCCTTCCGTACCATCCAAGTAAAACTTAACAACATACCCTAAAATACTCATGTGTGTTGTCACGATAACTTTTGTGTATTCGCGCGGTTTAGCTTCAAAAAATCCGGCTCTTATGACTGCTTTGGCGCTTCTAGTCACCGAACGCCCTTTGAAAATTTTATCTAGCTTCGGTTTGATGGGGTGGTTTTCCGGAAGAAAATAGGGAGCTAAAGTTTCCCAATCAGCGAGAGGGACATCGTTAGGGCGCTCGTAAGCAAAGCCCCATTGAATAAATCCAAAACAAATTAACAATATAGTGCAAATTTTTGTCACGAGGGCCCTCACATCTATTTTATGGCTTTTGTTAACCATCGCATGATCACGTAGGAAGCCCAAACCAGAGCTGCTAAAATTGCAGCCGCACTCATGCTGCCAAGCCACTCTCCGGTATCTCTTATAAAGATAATCGACCCTGCAATCCATACGGCGATAGCGATAACGAAACCAGGATAGTCAAAAATATCGTTTTTTGTCATACATTCTCCGTGGAGAGGGGGAATTTTCCTGTAAGAACTGCCTCTCCCCTATTTACAGGCAGTTCTGATTTAAAAAGATTTGACGCCCTCGTCAAATGATTGTGATCCCCCACAAGAATCACAGCGTCCCCCTCTTCCAATTCCGTGTCGGCATTGAAGTCGGTCAAAGTAGCACCTTTCCGTTTGATTGCAACAATCGACACACCGTAATCTTTTCTGAGATTGCTTTGCTGGATCGTTTTTCCGATGAGGGACGATCCCGCCGAAATAACAAAGGTGTTCACTCCGACATCGTGAAGGGTCATTTTTAGATCGTCTAAGCTGGAAGGGTGTTTATACAGCAATTGAAACATCTCGTACCCTTCGGCACGTATTTCGGAAGCGATAGCGACCATTTTTTCGTCAGGAACTTTAAAGTTGTGCAGCACCCTCGTAAACACCTCGACGCTCGAACCGAACTCATCGGGGATCACTTCGTCGGCTCCCAGCGAAAACAACGTTTTCATGTCTTTCATGTAGCGCGTCCTCACGACCACATGCGCGGCAGGGTTCATCTTTCGCACGAGTTCCGTGATTCTGTATGCGGCAGTGGGATCGTTGATCGCGATAGCAATGCTTTTTGCTGTTTCAACATGCAAGTGGTGTAAGACGGAGTGGTGAGTAGCATCTCCAAAGTGTATGGGCTCCCCTCTCTCCCTCTCCATTTTCACCGTCTCGGGGTTCATCTCCAAAATGAGATAAGGGATATCGGCCTGTTTTGCTGACCGCGCCAAATTCCTTCCGGTGAGTCCATAGCCAATAATGATTAAGTGATCGCTATAGTGGTGCTCCGGCGAGTGCTCTTTGTTGGCATTAGAATGGAACTCGGAGAGTATTGGTAAATCGGAAATAAATTTCCCTATCGATGGCGCCCAAGAAATCAATGTGGGCGTTAACGCCATTGTCAGAAGAGAAATTGCTAAAAATAGTTGGTAGCCGTACTCGGAAGCCAAGCCAACCTCTGCTCCCGACTTGATCAGAACAAAAGAGAACTCCCCAATCTGAGCCAAAGCCAAACCGGCGATGACGGCGGTGCGGATAGGAAGCCCAAGGATCAAGGTGGCAGCTCCGGCGATGGAGCCTTTTAGCAAAATCACTCCTAGCGCCATAAGAAGGATTGTAAACGGCTGTCCAAAGAAGAAGGTGATATCTAAAAGCATCCCGATGGAGACAAAAAAGAAGCTGGTGAAGATATCTTGGAAAGGGAGGATGTCGCCGACAGCCTCATTGCGGTATTCGGAATCGGAAACAATAAGCCCAGCGAGGAAGGCTCCTAAAGAAAGCGACAGACCCACCATCGACGCCAACCATGCCGTGGAGAAGCAGATTGCCAGAACGGAAAGGAGAAATAACTCGCGGCTTCGTGTTTTTGCGATGGCGTAGAGGAGGCGTGGCACTAATTTTAGCGCGGCGAAGACAACGACGACAAGGATGCCGATCCCCTTTAGCATCGCCCAAAAGAAATCGATGTCTAGCGATGTTGCTGATTCCCCTAATAGTGGTGTCGCCAGCATCATCGGGATGGCGACGATATCTTGGAAAATGAGGATCCCGACAATTGCTCGGGCGTGTGGCGAGTTCGACTCCCCTTTCTGATCTAGGGCTCTCAAAACAATCGCCGTGCTGCTGAGAGAAAGGAGGCAACCGAGGAAAATGGACTCTCCGGGGCCTCTATCCAAAAATTGTCCGATGAGATAACCGCAGAAGGCGGTGACGAAGACCTGGATGGCGCCTCCGACAAAAAAGAATTTGCGGTATTCAATAATTTTTTTGAATGAGAACTCCATCCCTACCGCGAATAGGAGGAGAACAATCCCGATGGATGCCATATTGCTCACGTCTTCGACGTGGCTTACAACTCCTAGACCGTGAGGTCCTGCCAGGACTCCGGTGATAAGGAAGCCTACGATTGTGGGTAATTTGATGCGGTGGCAAAGCAAAATAACAATGATGGAGAGCGCGAAAATTGCGACAACATCATTGAGAAGCGGGATGGTTTCCATGCGTGTTCCTTTTTAGAAGGTGCGTAATTCAAATAATCTTTTACTTCCACGCTCAATAAATGTACATGGAAAATGCCGCGCAGTAACTTTCCCCTGCCCTTGCCCCTGCCCCTGTCTCTTATACACATCTCCGAG
>CAMFKA010000141.1 GCA_945957185.1 uncultured Chlamydiaceae bacterium
CGCCGTTTTGACAGCTGCTTAATCTTTGCGCTCATTTCTTACGCGGATGTACATAGTTAATACGAGGACCTCTGCGCGAAGACACTCTCTTTCTTGTTGGTTTCGGTTGCCATCTGGGCTGTTGTTGTTTTAAACCTTTGCTCGCAATCAACGCAGATCCGCAATCCGGACAAATACAATTGCATTTTTTACCTTTTTTCACCTCAAAGATGTGAACTACTTTGTTATTTTCATCCAAAGCGAAAGGCATTTTTACCGGTGACATACTGACTAAACCTCACTCTTTGGAAACAGCAACCACTTCCAAATCGGAATCACAGAAATTCGAAAATCTTCAATTTCAATTATATCGCTTTCATTTTCTGTAAGAATAATCCCTTCCCGTAGGCTATAAGCGCTCATTGCTTCAATTAACCCTTCAATCTCACGTTCTTTCACGTCAGGATTCGCGAGGCTGGTCGTCACTTGAATAGCTTGAACAACTCGATTGCCTTCTCTAACAACAAAATCGCACTCTTTTTTTTCCTTATGAAAATAGATCTCTTTCATCAACATTCTAAGGTTAAGAAATACGATATTCTCTAAAAGACGTCCGCGGTCTTCACTGACTCGAAATCCGACCGTTCGAATCAGAGCAGGATCAATCATGTAACATTTTTTGTTAGACTGAATTTGTTTTTGAAGGGAGTGATTGTAACGTCTAAGAAAAAAACAGAGATAGCATTGCTCTAGATAATCACAATAATTCGCAACTGTATGCGCGCTGCTAATACCCACAGTCGCTGCCAATTTATTGTAGCTAAACTCTTTCCCTATATTACTTGCGAGATAATAAACCGTTTCACGCAACGCTTTTTCATCTTGAATTTTGTAGCGCACAATAATGTCTCGATAGAGAATTCCATCAACTAAATCTTTAAGATATTCCGATTTTTCAAACTCTACGTATTCTGGAATCCCTCCATTTTTTAAATAGTTCGAAAAATAGTGCAAAACCATCCCCACATCAGTTGTTGAAAGCGCTTTTTTTGAAAGTGCTTCGGGATACTGCTGACGCACAATCTCAAAAAAAGAGAGTGGGAACACCTCCAATTGAATGTGTCTACCGGTTAAATGTGTCCCTAACTCCTTGCTCAAAAGTCTCGCATTCGACCCTGTAATGTAGATTTTTTTTCCTTGCTCATACAATCTTCGGATAAAACGTTCCCACCCTTCAATATTTTGAATTTCATCAAAGTAAAACCTGGGTTGATCCCCGAATAACTCGATGAATACTTCCAACAAGGTTTGAAAATCGCTCAGTTGGAACTTCACAAGTCGTTCATCGTCGAAATTAATGTAGTAATCTGAAAAATTATTAGTTTTGAGCAACTCCAGCTGCAGCATGCGCTGAATTGTCGACTTTCCGGACCTTCGAATTCCACTAAGAATGATAATGTTGGGATCATCTTCAAACCGCTGGACCGTTTCTGTTACCGTTCGGCGATAATAATGCTTTGGAGATCGATATTTCAATTGATCCATGATCACTTGTTTAAGAATCTCTTTATCCATATTTCCTCCGTTTTCTCTAATGTACCATAAAAACCATGCATTGTCAATACACGGTTTTATACAAAACCCGGCGCTGCCAATGCACGGTTTTAACATAAATCGTGCATTGGCAGCGCATTAGATTGTAAGCCTTTAAAATTTAGTTGCTTGAAAATGGGGCCAAGCCTGACACCATTGACCCCGTTATTGACTGATAAGCAATCACTAGTTAGATAACATTTTATTGAAAACCAATATTTAAAACAAATAATTTATTAACATAAACTTTATTGAATCTTTAAAGTAAATGTGATATAATTTATTTTTAAAGGCAGGTTTTTATGACAGTAAAATTCAACGTTTTATCGAACTCAACGAATCCGACACATCTAGGCACCGCGTGGGTAGAGAGTCAAAAATTTAACCGAAAAAATAGCAAAGTAGATAAAAATGGTAGCGTATTACATCCTAATCACTCCGGTCATTGCTATATACTTGCGTCAAAATATGAACGACAATACTCCAAAATTGAAAAAATTGGACGGCAGGCTCTTGGAACCATCCTTGTCATTTTGACAGTTTTTACGGTTTTATGTTCAAAGCGCGTTCGGAAATTATTCACTTCAAACAAAGAAACTATTCGCTTCGCCAATGAATACACCTTAGACGATATAAGTCAAAACCGACTCAACAACTTAGATGAAACCACTCAAAACTACGCTAAGTACATTTTACAGTCGGGCAATCTTACTCAGATGCCAAGAGCATCATGTGGCAACACTCCCGTCTACTTCCCTCCAACATTACCATCAGTTGTGTTTAAGGTAACGACGACTCCATCATCAGCTACTCGACGGGTAAATCAGATGAGAACGACTCGCGAGATTTTAAATTCATTAAAATGCACCCACTTAGTTATTCCAAGGGGATTTATTAATGATCGGATTATCGTTGAAGAAAGACTTCCCATCAATGTAACCTACCCATTCAACATGGGTCTCTATCTTTCGGAACTTACGCTCTTTGATGAACCTGTACGCGAATTCACAAGATTGTTTTCTAAAGCAAACTTGAATGACTTGCTACAGGATTCCGGAAGACATCCGATGTCTCAAATTGAAGGGGTAGGTAATGGCATTAGATACGATAATTTACCTTTTTATCTTGTCGAAGAAAATGGGGAAAGAAAAATTAAAATCGGTTTGATAGATCTTGAAACGATATCGTTTACACCCGATCCTAAATCACTGAATACTCTAGCAAGAATTTTCCCCTACCACGCTCATATTATTCGTGAGGAAGCAATCAAATTAGGCATGACTATTCCAGACGAATTCGACAGTGAAACTCGAAAGGGGATATTGTTCTATACGGTGGGTTATAGCAATCACGTAAATTGGTTGGCGGAAAAAGGTTTGTTAACCGATGCTGGCTATACCCCATTTGAAATACCCTCTGAACGTATTGATGAGCTCATCCCTATTGTAGCAAACGAACTTATTCAACTAAATCAGGGAATTAATCCCTATCTTGAAAAAAAACGTTGTTTAGGAAGACCAGCACAAGACTTTTTGGTGGGCGATCCAGAAATTGTAGCGTTAGAAATTTCAAAAACGTTATGTCCTTTGATTATCAAGAGCATTACAGATTTAATAGGTGCATATCAAAATTCCAAGAATCGATCGGGCTCTGACACACGTTTAACATCGGATATTGTCTTATTTCGATCTCCCCATTTTACTAAGGATCACATTGACATAAAAATAAACCAAAACGGGTTTTTGGACTCCCCTTACATAAATCGCACAAAGAATGGTTATTATTTAGAAGGAGAGTCTCAAACGCTACAGCAAGTCATCTTTGTGATTCTTGATACTCTCCAAAAACGAGGCGACATTTTCCATTTCAACCCAGGTTATTCTACAAACTATGACACATACTGGATACAATATTAGGCCGAAAGAGAGAGCGATTGATGAATTCATCAGTCGCCCTTGAAGGGCTCTAAAACAAGATTCGTTTAACCCACAGCTCCTACGTCGCAGTGGGCTATAAAATCAGTCGCGCTCGCGCTCAACGGCATCGGCATATTAATGTCCGCGGTGTTTTTCTTTCCGTTTTTCTTGTTTGATGGAGAATTGCTCATCTTTACGTGCTTGCTTTTCAGCGCTACTTACGCTCTTTTTCTCCTTTTTTTTCTTTTCAAGCTCTTCTCTCATGTAGTCCTGCGCCAATGTCGATGGCTTTGATGTTTCTTTCATTTTTTCCATTTCCCGACGCACTTCCCTCTGCACTCTTTTGGGATTCATGCGCTGAATTTGAACGGTGATCTCTTTCGCTTCTCCAAATTTAAGTTCCACATAATGCTTTAACAGAAATTCATAAACTTCAGGGTCGGATGGCTCTGCCCCGAAGATGTGCCGCGCAACTGCATACCCTTCTTTGTCCGTGCGCTCGAAAGTCCCCACCCAAAATCGCTTCTCAAAAAATATTGTCGCTTTAATTATAGCCATTTTTCACCTCATAATCTTTTCCGTCCAAAAAACCGTGCACTGTCAATGCACGGTTTTAACATAAATCGTGCATTATCAGCGAGGTGTTGTTTAAGTATTTTAAATTTAGCAACTTACAAATTTATCGTAATTGTAAACTGTTTTTTAAAGAATTATCATCTAATGTTTTAAATCAACATGGAAAACGATAGATAAGAAAAATAGACATTATCTTTTAAATAAAAACAATAAATGATAATCTGAGGTTGAATGGATAAAATTTAGATCGATAAAACAAGGAGACTCATTATGACGAGCGCACCATCCAACAAACCCTTAGATCCTAGCAACGAAAATACGTTTGACCCGCCCCCATCACCCGCCACTTCAACCGGGAAAAGCGGGCACATCAACTACACAACTCCGTATCAAGATCCCGCTGCTAAAAAATCCAACGATTTAGCTAGCGAGGCCCTGACTCCATCCCCGGCTGGACCTAGCCAACCCTCGTCATCTTTTACAGCAAAGCCGCAAGAACAAGTCCCGACTTCTTCCTCAAATATTGATCCAGCAAATACAGTAACTCCCAATTCTAAAGAGTTTAATCTTAAATATTGGGGTAACGAGGCTAAGAGAGGCCTAGAGATTTTTTCAAGATGCGACAATGACAATCTTAGTCATGTTCCTGAGCTTGGACGTTCACCGCCACCCGAACACCGAAAATTGGATCCTCATAAAGGTCGATGGATGCTAGATGCTATGCTGTTCCCTGGCGATCTTTCAGGTCAGATAGATAGAGTACGCTCTAATGTTTTATTGGCTGTCAAGAAAGCCTACAATGAAGGGTTAAGTAAAACGGAAAAACAAGCATGGATAGACAATCATTTAAAAGAACCATTCACAGCCCTTAAACACAACTTAGAAAATGGTGTTATAAAAGATAATTTAGAACGAGAAGGGAAGAGCAGTAGTACCATAAACGAGGTATTGAAAAATCTTAGGGATTTTTGTACTCAACTTGAGCGTGAATTTATGACTACAGAACAGCAGCGACCTTCTGTCGCAGGCCCTTCAAATGCTGTTGTACCAACACCCGAGCGTCCGAACGCCTTTCTCGGCAGACAAATTCCTCCAGACATAGAAAATTTGTTAAAAACTCTATCGCACAATCCAAAAAGCAGTAGAAAGAACAGAGAGGATTTAAAACAAAAACCTAATGTATTAAACTTACTTAAAAGCAAATATAAAATAGACTTAAAATCTTATCAACCAATGCCACCATATCAATTAAAAGAATCGTATTCCACTCTTTTAAACAATTTGGAAAATGGTGTTATTAAAGAGCAGTTAAAAGATCTGTACATTCCCGATTATCAAATAGAATTAATTACAGAAGAGCTTTGGACTCTTGCATGGGAAGCGTACACCTTTATTCCAGACTTACAGCACGAAACGCCAGTAAGACCCACGCCATCCAGCTCTAGAATAGAACCAGCTGTCGCAGGGCCATCCGCCCCTGTCGAAGCTTCGCGCCCGCTAGCAAATTCCTTGGTTGGAAGAAATATTCCACCACAAATAAAAACCTTGC
>CAMFKA010000142.1 GCA_945957185.1 uncultured Chlamydiaceae bacterium
TTACATCGTCATATCGTTATATCGTTTTCTTGCCTCAAACTTTATCTCAACGATGTAACGATAGAACGATGAAACGATAGTTGAACGATAGGACTACTCTCATATTTCTCAAAGATTCTCAGTGTTCTCACTGGCTCAGTGGTAATTTATGCAACAAGCTCATCTCGATTCCAACTTCACTTATTCATTCGGTACGGCAATAAAAACTTCTAATTCTTGTGGAGAGCCCGATAAAAACTTGTCTCCATACAATTCGAAATCTGCAGTATACGTACGGTCTAAATCAGATTGCTGCCAAATATGACCCCAAGTTTCAATCAAAGCGTTGGGATGCTCTCCAACTGCGCGAAAGACAGCATAAGTACTTGCCGGGATGGTTTTTGCTACCATTCCTTCCGGAACTTCATCGATTGTGCTAACGGGGCAACCGATGACTATCGAATAAGGTTGAGTGTAGTCACCTTCATAGTCACAATATAGGGCGATCACTTCATTGGAAGCCTTGTTTGGAATTTGGCTTATAATGTCTTCGCCGTAAAATCTTCCCCACAATTGAGGAATATCTTGGGGGGCTGCTTCTGGTGCATTAGATGTTCGGCAATCGATTCCGATGACGAGTATAGCGGGTTTCTGTACAATCTCGTGGTTTCCCATTGTATTCTCCTCTGTAAAATTCGTTTTGTCACTAATATGAGACTCGCTTTGACCCAGAAGTGGGCTGCTTACAAGTGCTGCTGCAATGGATAGGATCGTAAACGGTGTTCTCATGTGACTCCTCAAGATAAATGTTGAGAATGATTTATAGCACTAACCACCATTGTTTTCAATAGATGCCGAAAGTGTTTCGGTATAAATTTGGTTTTTGAGAATTAGAGTTCAACGACCGATAAGCTTCGATGTTTTTTTCGCTCTTCATCTCTTCTATCGATCCATTTTAATGCAAAATACAACACGATAAACCCACCAGCAATAACGATCGCTATCTTTTTTTTCACTGAATATTCAACAGAGGATATATCGGGTTTGCTGACGACAACACATTGTTTGAAACGTTCACGAATTTGACTTTGTTGAGGATAACAATGCTCGATAGAGCAAAGAAGATTTTGTTGAAAAGCATCCCAGATTTTCTGGGGCAATCTAGGATCACGAATTCCTGTTTCATGCGTCATGGAGTGGGGCCAGTAATAGGGCGGTGAGAGGTTATCAGGACCTGTAGACAGCGCCCCTGCTATCTTATGTTCAAGTATGATTTCGTCAAATAGCGGAGTCGATATTGACTGGGCTGTGCTAAAATCTCCAAAATCGAAAGTATCTCCCCATAAAGTGGGGTAAACGAAATTTATTTCGCTAGTACAGTTTTTGAACCAAAGTGAGTCGTCGTAACTGGGCCACATATCCTCGTAACAAATTTTAGTGTATCCATTGAGTGTATTGATAATACATTGCTGAAGCGAGCGATGGATTATGGAAGTGGGAAGCACACGAATCGTCCACTGCTGTGCATAAAGGTATGACTGTAGGCCTTCTTGATTAAATACAGCTGCAGAATAGATGTTAGCTTCATCGGGGTCAGGATTGGAATTACATATAAATGGTGTGACGATTGTTGAGGGAAACCGCGCAGCTTTGGGGTAGAGCTCTGTTTCGGGATAGGCCAAAAAGGTCTCGTTATTCCCCGGGAAACAGGGGGCTAAATGCCTCCAAACGTGCCTATGCAATGTGTCGTCAAGTCGCTGACTGCAAGTATCGCTAAAGCCTACAGGCTTTAGATCCCATTGATTATGAAATAAATTGAAGGAGGCGTCATGTTCAGTGTTAGTGGTCTCCAGCGAACTGGATGTATTTCCCCAAGAAATCCTGTGATGCAGAAAGTAGCCGGGTGCTATCTGGGTATAGCTGGGAGCATCATCTTCCGAATCTATTAAACAATCGGAAGGGATTATTACGGAGGGATGGTCATCTGAGCATTCTTGAGCCACATCATGACCGCTAGTTTTGGGAGATAAATTCTTCTCACACCCGCTAGAGATATCATTGAGTTGTCCAATGATGCAATCAGCTGTAATAGCCGGCTCTAAATCTGTGTGAGATGAGCGGTCATAAATAACAGAAATAGCCCATAACGTTTTTTGATATTCCACAGCTTTATCATTATCTAGAATATAACGTAAATAAGTTGTGCTAGCAGATTGACTTGTTTCCACAAATTCTGAAGCAGTAGCATCTCTTTTGGGGTAGTTTTTGATTCCCAACAACCAATCAAAAAATTTACCCAGCGGAGTAGTTGGCTCGCCGCTTGCGGCAATGGATCTCTTAAAACCGTCCCAGGAGATTTGAGTAGCGTCTACGCTAGATGATGATACGGGCTGAGTTTGCGTCTCTCTAGGAAGGGAAGTGTTGGGAAATGTAATATTTCCGGTAAGTTGCGAGGGAGGGGAATAGGGTTGCATGGTATCCCTTGATTTTAAAAATTATATTTTATTTGAATCGCTAATGTTTGCGGTTATCTAATCATCAATCAGATGTCTTGTCAAGCAAGAAGCGGGGTTTAGCTTGATTCTAGCATAATCCGGGCTAGACCCAATAGCGTTAACGTATGCATTTATGTCGACACCATCGGACTAGGCCTCGATTACAGATTGACTTTATTTAAGATAAATGTTATTATATACATTAATTTACAATTGAAATAATTGTGAATGTTATTTTCACTCTCTTTATTTAAAATTGAGCTAACAAAAGGAATCAAAATGGGGCCATTGTCAAGAGTTATAGCTGCAGAGTTACTGTCTTCCAGTCAAGTCGGGTTTGCCATGCGACGCTCCCTTTTTTCTAGACCAACTAGTCAAGTAGCACCTCTTACATTTTCTCAGAATCAAATTCATTTTCGTGGCCATGAGCATCTATTCCGCCCACATATCAATTCTACGATCACTCAAACGCCTTTATCAAATATGAATTTCAGGTCAATCCAGGCGAGAGCCTATTCTGTGAATGATGATTCATTATCAAAAATCCAAGAAAAATTGTGGGATACAAGAACCCCTCAAGAGATAACTGTGGCACTTGATTTAGGTGCTGATATCAATGCGCAAGACACTAGGGCTTTGGATCCAACACATAACTGGACCGACGATGTTTTTAATTTAGCCCTTGCAATTCTGTTTCCTCCTGTACTTTTGCTCTCTTATATTAGTCGAATAAAAGTTAGTGGGTTAACTCCTCTGATGTATGCTGCTCAGCGGAACAATGTGGAGTGCCTGAAAACTCTTATGGATCGCGGTGCTAATTTAAATTTACAAGATAATCGTGGAAGAACCGCCATCATGATTGCCGCCAGATATAACAACAAAGAGGCTGCGCAACTTCTTGCAAACAGTGCCGATCTAAACCTTCAAAATAAACAAGGCGAAACCGCTCTTATGCTTGCAGCTGAAGACAACGATTTTGAAATTACGCAAATTCTTCTGGATCATAGCGCAGACAAAACCATCAAAGATGCTAGTGGTAAAACAGCATCTGATCTTGCTGAAAAAAACGGCCACATAGTCCTTGCAAAATTCATTGAGATGCACGGAGTCTAAGCGTCAGCCGCCTGGCCCCTGCCCCGTGACAATGTCAAACTGTCAGGCCTGATAAAACCTCTTTAAATTGTTTGATGTTGCCCATGGTCTTGTAGGATAAGTCGATAAACGAATAAATTTGGAGTGCTGCGACTTGTCGCAGCTTTCCTTTGCATCGACTTGTCGATGCGTTTTCGCCTTGTGTGTAGATGACTTAAAACGCGCGACAAGTCGCGCGAAGTGAAAGCTGCAACAAGTCGCAGCACTCCAAAAAAACTCTGCATCGATTTATCCTACAAGACCTCGTCATTCCCGATTCTCTAAGAAACGGGTGATTGAAAAAGGGTTTTAATTTGCAATCAACTGTTTAACGACTCTATAAGGATAGTTTGCCTCTTTGTGGCCACTCCATTCAAAATCTGATAAATTGCTAACTCTAATCCAAGGCTGGCACTCTCTTACAGTTGAATGAATAAATTGCTCATTACCTATGTACATGCCTACATGAAAAATTTTTTCTTCTGATTTACCAAAAAAGATTAGATCGCCTAGTTCAATATCACTCACACAAATGGTTTGGAAACGTCCATCGTTAACTTGCAGTTTAGAGTCTCTTTGTAGGGCAATGTCAATTTGATTATAGAGCATTTGAACAAATCCTGAACAGTCATATCCAAAACTGGAACGCCCACCCCAAGTATATGGAAGGCCGAGGAATTTTTGACTGAATGTAACTAAATCTTCTTTGTTAAATAATTTTTGTTCCAAAGCAACATCACCTTTTTGGATGTAATATTCCCCTCCGTCAGGCAAACCAATCTTTATCCATCTTGGATCTGTTTCATCTAAAGAATGAAGCTGCGAACCGTAAGGAAGTGTCTTTATAGGTCCAAATTCGGTGTCTTTTACTCCATAGATGTGTGCAGCAAAACGAGACACTTTCAAAGAAACATCATAGGGTTCCTCAGTTGCTACGAAAGAATTTTTGGGAATCCACCCTGAATATTGATCGGGAGTTGTAATATAAGCCCAGTCTTCAAACTCATTTTCCAGCGTTATATTTTCAGAAAAAATGGTTTGAGATACTACTTTAGACTCATGTGTTGGATTTTCTCTCATATTAACGACAGGTTCATTAACATAAAAGAAACTTGTCGCTAGGATGCACAAAGGGGAGATAAACGAATTCATAATGTTCTCTAGATAATTTCCAGTTAAATTTTGTTTGAAAGTTCAGCTAGGTCTATAGAAAAGAGACGACGCAAAGCCCCATATTTTTCTTCTTCTCGGATTTTGTGCATCCCTAATTTTTCTAAAATTTTTATAGAGCCAAGATTGTCGAGTCTAGCAGTTGCCGTAATCGTTTCTAGAACTTTACCATCTATCTTATAGCCTTCTTCAATGGTAGCAGGAGCATATTCCTTTACAACTGCGGTTACAGCTTCCGTTCCAAACCCCTTCCCCCAATGAGACTTCATGAATAGATATCCTAATTCAGACTGCCCAGGAGCGTCCCCATGTCCAATAGCTACATGACCAAGAAAATCGTCGGTATCGTTTTTAAAGACTGCTAAGCCACTATAAGGATCATTTTGTTGCCAACGCATTGCCCAAGTATCCTTGATACGAGTCTCTATATCTTCTCTGGTTTTGGTTTGTCCTGTAGCGAATGAGCTCATTACTTCTTGATCACCAAATAACGATGCATAAGAGTCAATATCTTCTTCTGAAGAGCTAACGGATCTGATATGAAGCCTTTCCGTATCAATAGTAACGTTCAAAGCATCATGTTCATCTAAAAAAAAATTTATTTCGGCACATCCATGGTAGGTATGCGTACCAGACACTCTAGTTTCTAAAAAACTCATTAAACACCTCAAAGTTTGATGCAGAATTTATCAAAAACGCCTTATACTTGCAATCAAAAGAAATAGGGTCAAAACAGGGTCAGACCCGACCCTGTTATTAGTAGGAACGTCTTTAAATTACTTACGGTATAGGTTGAACAAAAATTAATTTTTCGGT
>CAMFKA010000143.1 GCA_945957185.1 uncultured Chlamydiaceae bacterium
TAATAAATGAAAAAATCACGATGTCAATAGATCGGATACAACAACTTTCATCGTTCCATCGTCATATCGTTATATCGTTTTCTTGCCTCAAACTTTATCTCAACGATGAAACGATAAAACGATGAAACGATAATTGAAAGATATGCTATTCTCATAATTCTCAAAAACTCTCAGTGTTCTCAGTGGCTCAGTGGTGATTAATTATGCAACAAGGCCGATTTGAGTACTCATTTGTGTGATGAGCCGGATTTTTGAGAAATATGAGAATCCTCTTATCATTCAACTATCGTTCTATCGTTGAAATGATTTTCATTTATCGTTGGTTAATCGTGCTTCAAGTCAGGCTTTGGTGTCCTTATTTTCACAAACTCTTGACGTTCTCGATTTCCGAGGCGTATAATAATTACTAGAGTATAGCATTTCTTAAGGAGTCACTCGCATGGGTGAAAAAACCGAGAAGGCAACCCCTAAAAAACTTCGCGACGCTAGGAATAAAGGTCAGGTCGCAAAGTCGCAGGATCTTCCTTCGGCATTTACTTTTGTCGCATCGATTTGGATTACGCTGGCGATGGGCGGGTACCTCTACGGCTATTTGGGGTCGTTTTTGGTGGCTAATTTTAAGATGATCAATCTTCCTGACCTCACCACCGTTCTCACTGCACGGTGGGCGGAATCGATCTATGTCATTCTCATGGCTAGCCTCCCCATCCTGGTCGCTGTGGCGAGCATTGGGGTGCTGGTGACGTTCCTCGTTGTTGGTCCGGTTTTCACTACCGAAGTGTTTAAGTTCGATATTAAAAAATTCAACCCTGTGGACAATCTAAAGAACATCTTTAAGATGAAAACCCTTGTTGAGCTGATCAAATCGTGCTTAAAAATCGGAATTGCCGCCTACATCATCTACAGAGTTATGTACAATAGTATTCCGGTGTTGATTCACGCGGTGAACATGAGCATGTTCGATGCGCTGATTCTCTTTAATAATTTCCTCCTCGAAGTGATCTTTAAAGTGGGATTGTTTTTCCTCGTGATCGCCGTCCTCGATTTCGCCTACCAAAAGTATAATTTTGGTAAGGAGATGATGATGGAGAAATTCGAGGTCAAACAAGAGTATAAAAACACGGAAGGGGACCCACAAATCAAGGGGAAAAGGCGTCAAATTGCCCAAGAGATGGCTTATTCCGAAGGTCCAATGGGAGGCGTGCGGAAGGCTGCAGCGGTCGTGACCAATCCGACACACTTGGCAATTGCCATCAACTACGAAAAAGATGTCGACGCAGCACCGTATATTGTTGCGATGGGTTCCGATATCCTTGCTGAGAGGATGATCAAAATTGCTTCGGACAACGATGTTCCCGTGATCCGCAATATCAAGCTTGCCCATAAGCTGTGGGATGAAGGAGAGGTTTACGAATTTATCCCTGAAGGTTCGTACGAACCCGTTGCGCAAATTTTACGCTGGATTGCATCTCTGAAAACTGATACACCTTTAGATTATGACCCTGATCAAACAGAAATTTAGAGTAGGTAAGAATGAATTTTATTAGGTCGATTTTAGAAGGAATTACAGCGCGGCTGGGGGGATCTCGAGCTCAAGCTAATATTTCCAAGGCCAGCGATATTGCTTTGGCGATGCTGATTATCGGTATTTTGGCGATGATCATCATCCCCATCAATCCGCATATCATCGACTACATGTTGGCGTTAAACTTGAGCATCTCCGTTGCTTTGCTGATGGTTTCTCTCTATATTTCCAACGCGGTCGGTCTTTCAGTTTTCCCTTCCCTGCTGCTAATCACAACTCTGTACCGCTTGGGTACGAACATCGCTTCTACTAAACAGATTTTGCTACACGCCTACGCCGGGGATATCATTTCTTCGTTCGGGGAGTTCGTCGTCGGAGGAAACTTCGTGGTCGGGGGCGTTATCTTCTTGATCATCACGTTAGTGCAGTTCATCGTCATCACCAAGGGTGCCGAGCGGGTTGCCGAGGTCGCCGCCCGCTTTACGTTGGACGCGATGCCGGGTAAGCAGATGAGTATCGACGCCGACTTGCGCGCGGGGATCATCGATCAAAACGTCGCACGCGAACGTCGCCTTGCCATTCAGAAAGAGAGCCAACTGTACGGAGCGATGGATGGAGCGATGAAGTTCGTGAAAGGGGACGCTATCGCGGGGATTGTCATCATCCTGATCAACGTTGTCGGGGGGATGATCATCGGGGTGACTTTGAACGGAATGACCGGGATGGAAGCGGCTCAAACTTACTCCCTCCTCTCCATCGGGGACGGTCTGGTTTCGCAGATTCCTGCGCTTCTGATCTCTATTACTGCCGGTATCATTACCACTCGCGTTTCCAACGATTCCGGAGGCGACAGCAACCTGGGTAGCGAAATTTCGGGTCAGATCATGAAACAACCAAAAGCCCTCATGATCGCATCAGCGTTCTTGATGGGGATGGCGGTTGTTCCAGGAATGCCTGCTCCTCCATTTTTAATTATTTCTGCGGTTTTGGGTCTGATCGGTTATGCGTTGATGACAACGGAGCAAGTCGCTGCCGATGGAACTGTTACGGGCGGAAAAGGAATTGCAGGCGGAGGCTCGCTCGAGTCTGCGGCAACAGACACCTCTGTCCTCGGGCACAAAGTGGTTGCCGGCGGAGGGATCGATAACTACGCCCTCACGCTTCCGGTGATTTTGGAGGTGGGGTCCCACCTCTCCGGCGACATCGCTAAAGCTCAAAAAGGTCAGAGCTTTGTCGATCAAATGATCCCTCGCATGAGACAAGCGCTCTATTCGGATTTAGGGGTACGTTTTCCGGGAGTGCACGTCCGTACCGATTCTCCCATTTTGGACAAAGATGAATATTCGATCCAATTGAACGAAGTTCCTGTGGTGCGTGGACGTGTGTTAGAAGGACATGTGTTGACGAATGAAAGTGAAGAGAACCTTAAAAGGTACAATTTGCCGTTTACAAGCTATAAAAACTCTCTTGGACTGCCGTCGCTATGGGTGGATATCAAGTATAAAGAACTACTCGATCGCGCCGGCATCAAGTATTGGAATTCGCTGGAAGTGATGATTCTGCATATCTCCTACTTCTTCAGGCACTATGCAAACGAATTTGTGGGAATCCAAGAAGTGAAATCGATGCTCGAATTTATGGAGAAATCGTTCCCCGATCTCGTCAAAGAGGTGACACGCCTTATCCCGCTACAAAAGATGACCGATATTTTTAAACGGTTGATTCAAGAGCAAATTTCAGTGAAAGACTTACGTACGATTATGGAGTCCCTTAGCGAGTGGGCGCAAACGGAAAAAGATACGGTCTTGCTGACGGAGTATGTCAGGTCATCCCTTAAACGATACATCAGTTACAAATACTCTCAAGGGCAGTCGGTGCTCTCTGTTTACATCTTGGACCCCGAAATCGAAGATATGGTCCGCGGAGCGATTAAACAAACCTCTGCCGGTTCTTACTTAGCTCTTGATCCTGATTCCGTCCAAATGATTCTACAAAGCGTTCGGAACACTGTGGCGCCGCCTCCACCCGGAGGACAGGCTCCCGTCGTCCTGACCGCTATTGACGTCCGCCGCTTCGTCAGAAAATTGATCGAAATGGAATTTACCGATATCTCGGTAGTGTCCTTTCAGGAAATTGTCCCTGAAATACGGATTCAGCCTTTAGGGCGTATCCAAATTTAGGAGGCTTGAATGAGTTCTTATGGAGGTGTGGGAGGACAGAATGTCGACCCGGACATCACCCTGAAAGCGATGATGGAGGCGGGACAAGAGACTCAAGCCGAGCTCCGCGCCGAGCGGCAAGATAGCCTAAAAGCCTTCGTCGCAGATCAGAAGGATCTCGTCAACCCTTTTGCCTCCCGCTTGCAGACAACTCAGAAGTCGATCAAAGCCAGCAAATCCCGCGTGCAAAAGATGTTGCAGACAGGGGAAAAAGCCGCCCGTTTGTTGCCGATCGAATTGATCAAAGACATGGCAGGACAGTTTCAACAGCGCAACTCGGAACTTCGTTCCAATGTTTTAGTGTTGTTACGTGAGTACATCAAACCCGATGATTCCGCCGAAGATATTCTGAAGAAGGTGTTGGAATTCTATCCCGATGTTTCTCTTGCGGATGAGGCGTTGGAATTTTTGCTTGAAACGACCGACGGGGACCTACGCGAGCGCGTTCTGGAGGCTAAAGAGCAGCTCAACAAGGACCACGCAAGAGAAATCATTGCAGGACGTAATATTGGCCCTGTCGTGCGTGAAACTTCCGAAAAAGGTTTGGATACAACCTCAAACTTGCGAGACCTCTATCGCGACGTCACGGGGAACCCCCGCGACTCCAACACGATGTTTGAAGAGTTATCTCAAAAATACCCTTTTAAAGAGCTGAAGAAGGTGATCGATTTTCTGCTCCACTCTTTAGGCTCCGATATGAAATCGCAAGGCCCCTCTATTCCCAGAGGGATGCTCCATCGCCTTTTTACTGAAACGCGTTCGCTACAAGCAATTTTAGGGGTTTACCGCTTCTTCCGCGGCCGTATGCACTTGATGGAGACGCTCTTCCAAAAAGACGGCATCGAAATGCCGACCCAGCTCAACTTCGAACAGATGGCGAAAGCGTTTATGGCTCTCGCTGCGGATCGTTATCCCTCTTCTGCAAAAGTCAAAGACACCGCAGTCCGCCTGGGAGTGGAAAAATGGATCCAAGCAAAAATTATTGCTTTAACACAACTGCGCGATGCCGTCAAAGAAGTCGCCATGAATCAGATTTACAGGTCGGTGCAACACCGCGACGAACTCTATATCACGATTATTGAAGCTCTCGAAGACCTTGAAGATGAGCTTGAAGAGTGGGAAGAGCAGATGTATGGCGGTTCTGAAAGTTCCGAGGACGATGAAGACGACGAGGAAGAAGAGAATAAATAAGCCGCAAGGGGGCAGCTATGGTGATGGATCTTCTGAACACGATTTTGAAAGATCTGGAGAAACATATCCAGATTGAAGATTTACACGCCGATGAAAATGCGAGCTGTTTGATCAATTTTGAAGATGGTGTATCGATCCAAATCGAATTAGACCCGGGTGGGGATTACATTTGTATCGGAGCGAAGCTCGGAGAAGTCCCCGCGGGCCGCTACCGTCAAACTCTTTTTAAGGAAGCGTTAAAAGCGAACGGGCTGCCACCTCCTCGGATCGGGACTTTCGCTTACAGCGAAAAGAGCAAAGCGTTGATCTATTTCGACTATTTGTGGGCAAAAGAGATGACGGGGCAGAAGCTCTACGAGTTTATCCTGTTGTTCAAAGGGAGGGCTGCTCTCTGGAAAGGGGCGATTGCAAAAGGGGAGATTCCGCAGTTGGATCTCATGACCTCCAAAGGAGCCCGCCCCAAGGGAATGTTCGGGCTTTAACCTACAGCACTCTGGACTAATTTCATACACATACCCAGGCCTCCGCTTCGCTGCGACCTGGGCGAGTGTGGCTACTTTTGGTTGGAAGGAGGCGTATCCTATGCCGCGAATGCGGCTAAAGCATGTAGCCACACGCGTGAGCGTGTGGTAA
>CAMFKA010000144.1 GCA_945957185.1 uncultured Chlamydiaceae bacterium
AACCGCTCAGTTTCTGTAGATTTCGCGTTAAAAGCAATTCTCAATTCTAATGTTTGGAATGCTGATAACGACTCATTAAAAATCCTTTCCGAGAACATACAAAACACGTCTTCAAAGAACCGGATGTTTGTAACAAATTTCGGAATAACACAACTCGTTGATGTAACGGAATTTGTTACAAAACTACTTCCTGTTATTGGTAGGTTAGACTCTGTTGAACAACGGATAGAAATAGCACAAGAAATTAGCAAACACTATCCATATTGCTCTGCCAGTGGAATCTTATCGTTATTTACAGACGAAGAAATAGTTAATCATCAAAACGAAATAACAAGTCTTTTACAGCAAGGTCTGGAGCGGTCATCAAACGCAGAACAGAAATCGTATCTGGAAAAAATTGGGATGTACATAAAAGACATTAGAGAACGGCAAGATCCATCAAAATCAAAGCATGAAAAAGACTCACCAGCATACAGATGTTTGGGTTCAATTTCATATGATGATGGTAGGTTAGAGTGGGTTTTCAAAAAAAATGATGAACTTGAATACTCCTTTAAACGTCCGAAATCTGAACTTACAACAAAAGACGTCTTAAAAAATGATAACCGAAGAGTTCGAGAAGATTTTCCAGCGGAAAGCAATACATCTTTTCAAAATAACAATGACAAGCTTAATGTTCTTGGATTTAAAGATGAAACCGGCGCTAGTGGAACCTTTGTGACACTTCCGGATCCTAATAATTTTTTAGAGCACAAAGAACAAACTCTAAAATTATTGCCCGACAAGGTGGATCGAGATAGATTGAGTGTACTTAAGGTGGGTATTTTAAGCGGAATTGTTCAACCTGATGAATTCAATAGGATGATGAAAGAACACCATGTCGTTATTTCAGATAAAGCAGGATTTGATCACGATGCTATTTTTCATCTTTATCCTACTATTGATTTGTTGTTGTCCACAGAGCCTGAAAAATTTTTAAAAAGCATGGAAAACGCTATTACAGCTTACACAAAATATGAAAGCTTGTTAGCTAACGAACAAAAAACCACAGAAAGAAATTCTGAAAACGAATTAAAGTTAAACGTGTTATTGTTGGCTTCTCAGTTTTTTCTCGACATTTTTACCACTGTTAATGATTTAAATGCTAGAGAACAGTTCACCGAGAATCTTAATTCAGGAATGTTTTTTCAGCAGGTGTTTGGAGTGGAAAAATTTTGGTGGGCTTATGAAAAACAATATGGTAGCTTTGATGAAAATGCTGTTTCCCGTCAATCCATCATTGATTTTTTAAACGAAATTATGAAAAACACAAATCATCCTGATCACACTTTGTAAACATCCTCTTGAATCCCTTACGGTATAACGATCTTGACGCTAAGGCTCGCTGAAAGTTCTTCCCCCTAAAATAGAGTGCTTATTTTTCGGCTTTGCGTTATAGTCTTGCATTAAAATAAATTTGATTGCCATGACTTCTACAACATCATTGAATGACCATTTGAAAAGATGGTTTGGCTACAACACTTTTCGCTCTCACCAAAAAGAGATTATTGAGGGTGCTCTCCACCTAAAAGATGTGATGGCCATCCTTCCTACAGGTGCAGGTAAATCGATTTGCTATCAACTGCCTGCTTTGCTTATGGAGGGAACTGCGATTGTCATCTCGCCCCTCATTTCTCTAATGCAGGATCAAGTCTCCGCTTTAACCAAAAATAATGTTCCCGCCGCTTTTATCAATAGCTCGGTCCCACATTTTGAACTTTATGAAATACTTAATCAGCTCGATCAATACAAACTTTTGTATATAGCTCCAGAACGCCTTAGCGACCCCAATTTTATGGAACGATTAAAAGCGTTAAAGGTCTCTTTTTTCGTCATCGATGAAGCCCACTGCATTTCCCAATGGGGTCACTCTTTTCGTCCAGATTACCGTTCTCTATCCTTACTTAAAGCGAACTTCCCCAATACCCCTTTGATGGCTTTAACAGCGACAGCAACTTTGGAAGTGGAAAAAGATATTATTGCTCAATTGGCGATGAATAATCCTTTGATAATCAAGGGGAGTTTCGACAGACCAAACTTGATGATCCGCATCAACGCTAAATCAAATCCTATCGAACAAATCAAATCCTTTTTAAAGAGTCACAAAGAGCAATCCGGAATCATTTACGCAGCTACCCGTAAAAATGTCGACGCTCTTTTTGCGGACTTGAAAAATCAGGGTTTTAATCTTGGCAAATATCACGCAGGGATGAGCGACAGCGACAGAAATGCCTCTCTTCACGACTTTATTCACGATAAAACTCAATTGATGATTGCTACGGTGGCTTTTGGAATGGGTATTAATAAACCCGATATCCGTTTTGTGATTCATCACGACATGCCTAAAAATATCGAACAGTACTATCAGGAGATTGGTCGTGCCGGACGGGATGGATTACCAGCCGAATGCCTGATGCTCTATAGTGGGCAAGATTTAATGGTTTACAAATTTTTTCTAAAAAATGAAGAAGACCGTATCGTTCGCAGAAAAATGGAAGAAAAGACAGAAGCCCTTTATTATCTCTGTCGAAAGCCTTTCTGTCGACGAGTAGAGTTGCTAAAATACTTTGGAGAGATATATCACGCAACAAAATGTATTAGTTGTGACAATTGTGTAGGTAATGAAGAAATTATCGATGGAACTGTGATTGCGCAAAAAATTCTTTCCTGTGTCTCCCGCTTGAAGTTTAGCTACGGCATACGTCATGTGATCGACGTCTTACGTGGTTCAAAAAATGCAGTCATCCTTAAACATGGCCACGATCAACTTTCGACATATAATCTGATGTCAGAATGTTCCGAAGCTGAATTGCGATATTATATTGATTCCTTACTCATTCAAGGTCTGTTGCAAAAAACCGATGGAGATTATCCTGTTTTAGAGTGGACTGAAAAGTCTTCCGCTGCAATCAAAGGGGAGCTCAAAATCGTCTTTCGCAAGATTATTTACAAAGAAAAAGCACGCGCTAAGACGGACCTTCCTTATAACCCAACCCTTTTTGCTATACTGAAAGAATTGCGCTTGAATCTATCTAGAGAAGAGGGACTGCCGCCGTTCGCCATCTTTAGCGACAGATCGTTATACGAAATGGCCACTTATTTCCCCCAAGGGAGTTCTGAGTTTTTAGAAATTAACGGAGTGGGACGTCTAAAACTAGACAAATATGGCAGCCGTTTCATAACGGCTATTAAAGGCTTTTGTGCAAATCATGCACTAGACAAAAACGTTGATTCAAATAAACGCATCCCAGCAAAAGTAAATGCGTCTGCAGAGACATCTTTCAGACTATTTCTTGAAAAGAAACCTCTCGAAGAAATTGCACAAATACGAGGGTTTGTGAAAAGCACCGTCATGGCACATGTTTGTCAGTGTATTATGAACGGGGCTTATGAATCACCTTTAGATATCGATTGGTTCATTTCAAAAGAGCGTCAAAAGGAAATTAATCTCGTGATCGATCAGCTAGGAACTGAAAAACTTTCTCCAATAAAGCTTCAATTGCCTAATATTTCTTATGAAGAAATTCGCCTTATGGTCACACTTCGATCGGTATAATCGGATCTCCCAAACATAGCGACAAGTTATTTGCCAAAGGTTTACATCTCAGGCTTTAATGGCTACCCTGCATCTCGTGCATACTGCAGGGTAGCTAGAGGATCTGAGGATTTATTGATCGCTAGAGAGTGTCGGCTAAATAAACGTTTATAAACAAAGCCATGATTACATGCGCGGTAGCGGTGACCATATACTCAGTTAAAAGGTCATATCCTCTACGATTCTCGATTTTCTCATTTGCGTAAATGATGCTTATAAATTTTATCATAGCGCTTACTGTTAGAGCTCCTGGATAACGAGCGCCTGTTGATATATCTGTCATGTAAAAGAACGTGTGGAAGCAAATATGGCTTGTTAACGTAGCGAGAGCTTGAACTTTCGCTGGAACCGGTGATTTTGACCGGATAATGGCGGAACCTCCCTGCACAGCAGCTACAGAGCTAGCTGTTATAAGAGCACCATTTAAGGATAATTGCGCTAAAGACATCAGCATCCTCCTGTTTAGTTGTTGGGTGACTTATATAAACTTAAAAAGTTTGTGTCAACAATGGATGTAAAAGGATATCAAACTCGGCTCATCACACAAATGAGTAGCTACTGGAGATTTTCTCTACAATAGGTACTCATTTGCGTGATGAGCCCAAAAAGTGTGCTAAGGCCTGAAAGGCCAAAATGTTACAGCCCAGGTCGCAGCGAAGCGGAGGCCTGGGTCAGATCCCAAAACAACATCGGAGGCCTGAAAGGTCGACATAAATGCTTAAGTTGACACCATTGAGAGCAGGCCTGTAGAGACCATGAGAATAGGGACTAAGCATTGGCCTTGTTGCGTAATCGGCCTCACGTTAAGTTAAAAATTGAGTGTAAATAAAAAAAGCATGGAATAGTCTGTTCGTTACGACACAAAACAAGGCTACCCATGCAAGATGAATCAAAATATCGCATTCGCAATTGGTCTGAGTATAACAAAGCTCTCATTCAAAGAGGAAGCATAAACGTTTGGATGGATGAAGAATCGATAAAAAAATGGATTTCAACACACCATACCTGCCAAGCAGGAAGACCTGCAACATACTCTGATGAAGCCATTCTAATGATGCTTATTCTTCGAGAAGTGTATAAGCTCTCGCTAAGAAGCCTTCAAGGATTCGTACAATCTCTTTTCGGTAGATTAGAGTTAACACTCCCGGTGCCGAGTTATTCTCAAATTTCAAGACGAGCACAAAAACTACATAAGAAGCTAACAAAGTTATCTGAAGGAAAAAAAGTTCATCATATCATCTTTGATTCGACCGGATTGAAAGTTTATGGAGAGGGTGAATGGAAAACACGAATACATGGAAAAAGTAAAAGGAGAACTTGGAGGAAATTTCATATTGGAATAGATGCTGAAACACAAGATATTGTGTGTTGTGAGCTGACGGGAAATGATGAAGGCGATGCGGAAGTGGCAGAGCGCATGTTAGAAAAATTGCCCAAGATTAAATCTGCAAGAGGAGATGGAGCGTACGATGCATGTCGATTTCGGAAGAAAGTGTATGAGAAAGGAGGGAAATGTATTGTTCCACCTCCTAAAGGTGCATCATATAAGGATTCAAAAGAAGGATGGGAAAAAGAACGAGATGTGGCAATTGCAGTGATTAGAGGGTTTGGAGATGTCGAAATGGGAAGGAAGCTTTGGAAAAAATTATCAGGTTATCACGAGAGGTCGCTAGTTGAGACCAGCATGTTTAGAGTGAAAAAGTTGTTTGGGGAAGGATTAAAATCACGCTCAATGGGAGGTCAAACGACAGAAGCTATGTGCAAGTGTATAATAATAAATAAGATGAATAAAATTGGGATGCCAAAATTTGAATGGGTGTGTGAGGCAGCTTAAGGCATAAAAATCATGAAAGTTTACAAGTTATTAAAACCTAGAGAATGACCTCTCGTGAGAGGCCTATTATGCAACAAGACC